>NZ_JBAGKI010000004.1:0-175133 GCF_036689795.1 Micromonospora palythoicola
CCCCGGCGTGCGAGGTCGGGGCGCCCTGGCGGGCCAGGGCGCCCCGACGCTCGGGCAGGGTTCACAGTGGGGGCAGGACCTGGGCAACCCGGGTGGCCATCGCCTGGTACCCCGAGGCGTTGGGGTGGAACGAGTCGCTCAGCGGCGAGGTGAGGCCGTTGGCCCATACGCCGTTGGTGCCGCAGAGCCGGTGGCCGCGGAACAGGTCCAGTCCGTTGACGTAGACGACGCGGGAGTCGCCGGTGGCCAACACGGCGTCGCGGATCATTCTGTCGGTCTGGACGGTCGCCTCGTAGATCGCTCTCCGCTCGCTTTCGACGAGGTTACTTCCCAGGTCGGGGCAGCGGTCCTGGGCCGGCTGCGGGTCCGCGGGGTCGTCCGGGTTGGGTACGACGGCCGGGTAGCTCAGCACCATGAGCTTCCCGCCGGGGTGCATCTCCGCCCTGATCTGCCGGTACAGGGTCGTGAGTTGGGCCTGTACCTGGTACAGCTCCTGTGGGGTGACCAACGGTCCGGACCCGGAGCAGTCGGCGCCCAGGTAGCAGCCGGTGAGTTTGGCCGAGAATCCCAGGTCGTTGCCGCCGATGGTCAGCGTGACGAGCCGGGTGTGCGGTTGTATCGCGTCCAGTTGGGGCGGCACGCCGGATTGCTGGCTCGCGTACAGGTCGGTGATCCTCGCACCGTGACACGCCGCCAGCGTCGGCCGGTCCACCGGCAGTCCGGACAGCGGTGTTCCCGTGATGAGGTTGGCGTAGGTCGCGGGCGACCGTCGGCATGACGCGTCGGAGTACGGTGGCGCACCGGTGCCGGAGGAGTAGGAGTCACCGAGCGCGACATGGCGGATCACCGGGGACTGCAGCCCGGTCCCGAACGGCCCGGTGCCCAGCACGATGTGCAGCAGGTTGGTGCCGAGGCCCTCACACAGCAGGTAGCGCAGCCCCGGTATGGGGAAACAGCCGCCCCAGTAGACCCCGGCCGGAGCCACCAGGTAGAGCTCGAAGGCGATCTCCACCGTGCGGCCACCGTCGAAGAGTTCGCCGGGGATGCTGACGCCGCCGGAGGTCGCGCCGTAGTAGGTCGGCCCGTAGGTCAGGGGTGCCGTGGTGTAGAGGAACTGGCCGTCGAAGCGGCCGCGGTCGATCACGCCGGTGGCGATGTAGGCCGCGTTGAGCCAGAAGTTGCAGCCGAACTCCGCCAGGTAGGAGACGTTCGCCGCGTAGTTGGTCTGGTTGGGCGTACCGCTGACGGAACCGCTCCGTGTGATCGCCTCGGTGCAGTACAGCCCGGTTGGCGGGTCGTCTGGGTCGGCCTGCGGCGACGTCCCCCGGAAGGTCGGCATGTCGACCTTGCGGACCGCCGCACGGGCCGAGCTGTCCGCCTTGAGCGTGGCGCCGGGACCCTTCGAGGCTCCCGGCAGCGCCTCGGGCTGTCGCGGAGTCAGCGGCGTCGCGAACGGCGTGACTTTCTTGGTGGTGCCGGGAATCGTCACCGGGTCGAGGGCCCGGATGTCGGGTTGCCAACCTGCGCCCCGCGCTGCCGGTCGGGCCGCGGCGCCGTCATCGACGGGTGGCGTTGCGGCCAGCGCGGGTTGTGCGCT
Organism: Micromonospora palythoicola; assembly: GCF_036689795.1. Taxonomy (NCBI): domain Bacteria; kingdom Bacillati; phylum Actinomycetota; class Actinomycetes; order Micromonosporales; family Micromonosporaceae; genus Micromonospora; species Micromonospora palythoicola. The sequence goes on from NZ_JBAGKI010000004.1 coordinate 1,598, forward strand.
GACGAACAGCCCACCGATGACCGCAACCATGGCGAGTAGTCGCCTCTGCCGTCCCGGTGGCACGGCTCCGCGTGATGTCACGGCCTACCTCCCAGCGTCACGTGATCGCCTTGTGACGATCAGTTACATGGATGTTAGGCAATCGATAAGAGGCGCGGATCCGTGAAACTACGCAAAGACGCGCGTGAGAAGACATCCTCGTCGCCGCAGGGCGGGTGCGGTCCTCTCGCGGGCGCGGACGGGGACGTCGCGGCGGCCGCGACGGCCGCGGCGGTGAGATCCTGGGCGGCATGCCTGACCTCGACGCCAAAGCGAATCTTCATCGGTACCTGCGGGAGACGCGCGAGGCGCTGCTCGGCAAGCTCGACGGACTCTCGGAGTACGACGTGCGGCGCCCGCACGTGCCGACCGGGACGAACCTGCTCGGGCTGGTCAAGCACGTGGCCTCGGTGACCGCCGGGTATTTCGGCGAGGTGTTCGACCGCCCCTTCCCGGAACCCGTTGCTGGCCTGAACGAGGACGCCGAACCCAACGTGGACATGTGGGCCGCGGCCGACGAGTCCCGCGACGACATCATCGGCCTGTGGCACCGCGCCTGGGCACACGCCGACGTCACGATCGAGACGCTCCCGATCGACGCGCCCGGCTCGGTGCGGTGGTGGCAACACACCCCGGTGACACTGCACCACATCCTCGTGCACATGCTCGCCGAGCTGAACCGGCACGCCGGCCACGCCGACATCCTGCGCGAACTGACCGACGGACAGACTGGCTGGTGGCGGCCCGGCGACAACGTGGCCCGAGGCGACGAGGCCTGGTGGGCCACCTACGTCGAGCGGCTCGAATCCACCGCCCGCGAGTTCGCCTGAGGCCGCCCGCCGCGAGGTATCGGCGGCTGCCGCCGAACAGCCATCACGAGCCGCCAACAGTCGGCACAGCCGCGACCGCGGTCAGCGGCAGGGGTCGACGGCGCTCCGGCACCAGGCGGCGTGCGTCGAGCTGCCTCAGGCCCGCCTTCACGCTCAGACTGGTCGGCGGCGTGGGCGCCACGCCGTCTCCGGCCAGCAGGCTGGTGGCTGGTGCGGACCGAGAGACACTTGTCGTGGAACTGATGGCAGCGGAGGGACCGTCATGACTGTCGCCGGGGTTCTCGGCGTGGTGCTGGCACTGTTCGTCGCGGCGGCGGCGTTCGTGTACCTGAGCCGTCGGCGCGCCACGCCGGACGCGCTGGGTCGGTCGTTGCGACTGCTCGCGCTCGGGGTGACGCTGGGGATCGCCGTCGCCGTGCTGCCCGACACGGTGTCCGACAGTGGTGCCGCGGCCGGCTACCTGCTGGGCGTGCCGACGGTCGCGGCCCTGTTGCCCCTCGCCGCGGACCTGGTGGGCCGCGTGGTCGGTGTCACGACGACGCTGGCAGCGATGGTCATCCTGGCCTGGGGGCTGCTTCTCGGCCTCGGTGACGGTGTCTACTTCGTGATTCCGGCGCTGGTCCTCGGCGTGGCCGCCGTCGTGTCGGTCACGCCACGGCGCGGGACGTCCGTCCCCGAGTGGCAGGACCGGGCCCCGGACGCGTGAGGAGTCCCCGGTCCGGTGTCATGCCTCAGCTGACCGTGAGGTTCTGGTTCGACCCGAGTTGCCCGTACACCTGGCTCGTCTCACGGTGGATGCGCGAGGTCGAGCAGGTCCGTCCGGTGCGTGTCGTATGGCAGATCATGAGCCTTTCCATCCTCAACGAGGACCGCGACGACGACCCGGAGGACGACCCGGACGGCTTCCTGTGGGGACCGGCTCGTCTGTTCGCCGCTGTGCAGCACCAGTACGGCGCTGAGGCCGTCGGTCGGCTGTACGACCGGTACGGGGTAATGGCCCATGGTGGTGTCTGGGGTCCGGTCGAGACGGTGCTGACCGCGGCCGGACTGCCCGCAGACCTCGCGACCGCCTGGCACTCGCCCGAGCACGACGAGGTGCTGCGGGCGTCACACACGGCCGGAGTCAGTCGGATAGGGGATCACGTCGGAACCCCGATCACCCTGGTGGAGCCCGAGGCCGGTCGGCCGATCGTCTGGTTCGGGCCGGTGCTGTCCCGAGTGCCACAGGGTGAGGCGGCTGGCCGACTGTGGGACGGCACGCTCCTGGTCGCCGAGGCCGATGGATTTCACGAACTCAAGGGCCGCCGCCACCAGCCGCCGGTGTGGTGACTCGCTGACGGCGGCCCTGTCGGCCAGTCCGCTGACGCGCCGGCGCACGCACCCTCGTCCCCGACTGGCTCAGTTGCCGCCGTGACTGGGCCGGCATGTACGGTCTACCGCCACTGGTTCGAGGGCGGCGCGGACGTGTCACAGGTTGTCGATGTAGATGATCACCATGTCGTGTGGTGTCGCCGGTTCAAGCGCGGTTGCGGGTTCGGGTTCGGTGTACAGCCAGATCCGGTGTGGACTCCAGTGCAGGAGTCCGCTGATCTCGCGGCTGCCGGAATAGTTGCCGGGCTCGGGTCGCAGCGGCCATCCGCGGTCGCGCAGGTGCGCGACGAGTCGGGTCACGGTCGTTTCCCGGCTGGCACCGTCGGTGGCCGTCACCACGAACCTGGCCGTGCAGTTTCCGCTGCTGCCACCGGAGGCGCACGGGTCAGCCGAGACCAGGCGCAGCGACGTCGGCAGCGGAAGGATCTCGTCGTCGCGAACCGGTACCCGGAACCTGCCGTCGCCGTCGATCTGGGCGACGCAGAGGCCACCACCGCACAGCAGCACCACAGCGGCCAGTGGCACCACCGAGGCGAACCACCGAACCGTCAGCCGGTTCCACTCCACCATCGAGGTATGCCAGACGCGGTCGATGACCAACGCCGCCAGGCACACCGCACCGACGAGCAACCACATCACGAACCAGTCAAGCCACGGCGCGACCGGCAGGCCGCGAGGCCACTGCGAGACAGCGAACAACGCGGCCAGCACGCCGATGAAACCGGCACCGACAACCACACCCACGCCACGGCCGCTGCGGGTGCCCCACGCCCACGCGCAGACCACGATCACCCCGAAGACCGCCGCCACCATCGCCGGCCAGGGCGCACCCTGCCAGTACGGCAACACCGGCAGTCCGGCGCTGCCCGCGCTCAGCCACCACCGCCACCCGTCACCAGCCCCCACCGCCATACCCGGGATCGTAAGATCACCACTGCCGCGAGCGGCAGGCGCTCGGCCGGAGGGTGACGCTGGCGAGCGGTCGCGGGGACGCGTCGTGTCCCCGTCGGAAGCATCGACACGACGAGCGACCCGGCGTGGCGTGATCTATGGTGCTCCTCGTCGTCCCCGGTGCCCTCCGCCGGACAACGAGGCCGCTACCCGGACCGATGGCATGCCTGGCTCGACGCCGTACCCGACGACGAACGTGACGAGGACGCCACAGCCCTGGAGGCCGCTGTCGCCCATTTCGGCGTCAGTGGCGACGCCGACCGGCATGAACTGCTGATCACGCACAACTTCGTCATCGGCTGGTTCGTCCGCCACACCCTCGACGCCCCCACGTGGCGCTGGATCGGCCTCAACCAGGCCAACTGCGGCATCACCGTCGTGCAATGGGAAGCCGACCGGCCACCAACGCTCGTCAGCTTCAACGACACGGGGCACCTGTAGCTTCTCGGCCACGTCCGCGTGCGGTCGTCAGAGGCGAGGTGTCCGGCCTGCGGTGGCCCGCGACATGGGCGGACGCACGTCCGGCAGGGAACATGTCAGCTGCCGAGGCGGTCCAACTCGGCGAGGTACATCGCCTGCATGCGCTCGTTGTGCCGGACCAGCAGCTCGATCTCCTCGACGGTGTAACCGTCGACGAGCCGTGCCGCCCGTGCGGCGAACCGCTCGTACGGTCGCGCCAACTCGGCGGTCCGCTCCGGCCGCAGGGTGACGACCACCCGCCGTCGGTCGGCCGGATCGCGTTCGGCCGTGACGTAGCCGGCCTGCTGCAGCCGCCGGAGCATGCTGGTCACGGCTCCGGTGGTGAGGTTGGTCCGCTCGGCGACCTGCCCGGCGGTGGCGGATCCGACGTCGGCCAGGTAGTCCAGGCACTCCAGGTCGCTGACGGTGAGGCCGAGCCGGTCGGCGATGGCGTACCGGAACACCATGGACAGCCGCGCGGTCTCCCGCCCGGCGCGCATGAGCTCGGCGATCGCGCAGGTACGGGCCGGTTCGGTGGACATGTCCGTCATCATGCCTCCGGCACGGTGACCGGGTGCAGCCGAGGTAGCAGGCGGGTCAGCACCCAGTGGGGTGCGGCCGCGCCGCCGGTGAGACGGCGCATCAGCCGGGCGGCGGTGTCGACGGCGCGGAAGGCGTAGGGCACCATCGCGTTCTGGTAGCCGGCGATCGCCTTCTCCACCGGGGTACCGCTCGTCCGGGCCTCGACCAGCCTGCGGCCGAGCAGGGCGGCGTCGCGCAGCGCGGTGTTGCCGCCGTGGGCGCCGAACGGCGGCATGGCGTGCACGGCGTCGCCCATCATCGTCGCCCGGGGCACCGTCCATCGGCGGGGGCGCCGGCCGGTGGCGAAATGGTTGAGCACCGTGGCGTCGACCTCGGCGGTGTCGACCAGCCGCCGGACGAGCGGATGGAAGTCCGCGCTCCGCCGGGAGGCCAGTTTCCACTGCGCCAGCAGGTGCCCCCGTACGTCGTCGGGCACCTCCTCCTGCGGGAGCAGTAGCGCCCACATGACGTAGTCGGCACCGGTGGGCGCGTAGCTGCCCGGAGCGAGGCGTGCGAACGCCTCCTGCGGGCGCTCGCCGAAGCGCATCGAGGTGAAGAAGAAGGCGCGGCCCGGCCGGTCCGCAATGGCCAGGACGCCGCTGCCACGCAGCGCGTCCGGTAGGACGTTCTCGCCGTGCCGCCACAGGGGCGACCGGCCGTAGATGCCCACCATCCCGGTGTTGGCCGGCTCCGCGTCGGGCATGAGCTGGGCGCGCAGCGCCGAGCCGACGCCGTCCGCGCCCACGACGACGGTCGCGGCGACGGACCCGCCCTCGGCGAACCGCAGTCGCAGCCGGGCCGGGTCGCCGCTGTCCACCGCGACGGCGGTCCTTCCGTAATGGATGCGATTGTCCAGCCCGGACTGCAGGATCGACCGCAGGGTCAGCCGGTCGACCTGACGGGAGGCGTGCGGCTCGTCCCTGAGGGTGATGGTGAACGCGTCCCGCAGTCGGCTGTCGGTGAAGCGCAGCTGACCGCCGGGCTCGTCACCGGTGCTCAGTGCCAGGCGGTACAGCGGTCGGGGCAGGCTCTCGCGCAGCGCCTCCAGTCCGTGCCGGTTGAGAATGATCCGGTAGCCCTGCCGCCTGACGAAGGGGCCGGGATCCCGCTCGTAGACGTGCGCGTCGATGCCGGCGCGGGTCAGGTACTGGGCGAGGCAGAGGCCGGAGAGACCGGCACCGGCGATCGCCACCGAGAAGTCAGTCGATACCCTCATGCTTTTATCTTAATGACTAAGACAATTCGAGCCAAGGCTGCCTGCACCACCGTCAGGGTGCGGCCGGGACGCCTCGTCCCGGCCGGCACCGGCGGATCGGGTGTTGCTGGGCACGCATCATCGTGACGGCGGTGTCTCCGCGCGAAATACTCATGGCATCGGGTGGCGCTCGGCGAACCGCCACACGATCTCGCTGGCGTCGGGGCCCGCGCGATCGGTGTAGCGGCCGTCGCCGTCCGGGCCCGGCCAGGCGTGTCCCATGCCCTTGACGTGGTACGACTCCACGATCGAGGAGCCGTCCGATGCGGTGATCGTCGTGTGCGTGTACGCGTGTCGTCCCGCTGCGGGCGGTACGGAGACGGTCTCCTCGGTCAGGTCGAGGCTGTCGTTGGGCAGCCCGTCGTCGACGAGATCGCCCACCGCGGTCCAGTGCGCGGCGAGTCGGGTGGCGACCAGGGGCGGCACGACCTCGTCGCGCTCGCCCTGGATGATCAGCAGCGGCACCCGCCGGGCCCGCTCGCCCATCTGTGCCCAGGCCTGACGTGCCGTGTCCAGCGGCGACGTGGCGTCCGGGTCGTCCGGATCGACCTGGTTGAGTCCGTACTCACCACCGGCGACCGAGGTCACCGTGGCGAAGACGTCGGGATGGGTCGCGCCGAGAATGACGGCGGTACCCGCTCCTGACGAGGCGCCGGCCACGTGCACCTGCGTCGGATCCGCGTGGTACCTCTCGACCACCTGGCGGGCGACACCGGCCAGCAGCGCGGGTTCTCCGGTGTGTCGCTGCTGATTGCGGGGGTCCGCCGAGTTCCAGCAGGCGATCACGTTGCGGGTGATCAACTGCGTGGGGTAGACGACGATGAAGCCCTCCCGGTCGGCCAGGCTGTTGAACTGGGTGGTCGCCTTCATCGAGTTCCAGCCGTAGCCGGTCATCGCGCACCCGTGGATCGCCATGACGACCGGCAGTCGGGCCGTCCCGTCGTGCTGAGGCGGCAGATGGACCTGGTAGCGCTGGGAACCGGCGGGGCCTTCGTAGACATGGTTGCGGTCGCCCTCGCCCAGCTGCCAGGGCAGGCCGAGCTGAAGCGCGGCCACGCCGAGGCAGATGACGGCCATGACCGTGGCGACGATGCCGGGGACGATCCGTAGCCACCGCCGTCGGGGACGGCGGGACTCGACCACAGGGGTGACGGACATGTACCCATGACAGCGCGCAATCAGCCGACCTGTCAGTGGCGCCGTGTCATGACCGCGTGTGACGTGGTGTCACGGGTCGCCGCCGCTGGGCGCGAACCGACCGTCCGGCCCGCCGGGCGCAAGCCGACCATTCGGTACGCAACGGCGCTGTCCGGGACGTACGCCTGCTGGAGGTCAGGAACAGGTCGACCGGCGGCCATCCGGTAGCAGGTCGTTGCTGAAGGCTGCGCGGCAGCCAGAGACTGGGGCGGTGTGAAACCATGTTCGCCGCCTGGACAGCGGGGGAGTGGTGATGACAACCGGGCAGCTGCTGACCTTCAGTGGTGTCGTCGTTCTCGGCGCCATGTCACCCGGACCGGACTTCGCCGTCGTCGTACGCCGCTCGGCTCTCGCCGGCCGAACGGACGCCGGGACCACCGTCGAGTCGGGATGGTGGGCGGCGTTCCGCGACGGTCTGCTGTGCAACGCGCTCAACCCGAAGGCGGCCGTCTTCTTCGTCGCGCTGCTGCCACAGTTCCTCCCGGCCGACGCCGGCCTCGTTCCCATGCTGGCGCTGTCGGCGATCGCCGTGGCCATCACGGTCGGGTGGTTCCTCACCGTGGCGAACCTGGTCGCCGCGGCTCGCCGGGCCTTCTCCCGGCCGGCGACCCGTCGCCTCGTCGACGGGCTGAGCGGCGCGCTGTTGATCGGCCTCGGTGTCCGGCTCGTGTTCACCAGCGCCAGGTAAGCCCACTCCCGGTCGCCGCGGGCTGCCGGCGGGCCCGGCGGGGCAGGTCGCCGCCGGTCAGCCGGGGGCGTCGTGCGCGTGCAGTGTGCCGGCCAGGCGTCGCTTGTCGGGCTTGCCGGCGGCCGTGACCGGCGCCTCGGCGATGAAGGTGATCGTCCGGGGAGTGCTGGGCTCGCCGAGCTGCTGTCGGACCAGCGTACGCAGCACGTCCGGATCCGGTTGCCGGCCCGCGGCGGGGACCACGAAGGCGTGCACCGCCTCGCCGGTGTCCTCGTCGGGCGCGGCCACCACGTACGCCTCGGCCACGTCGGCGCAGCTGGCCAGGACACGTTCGATCGGGCCGGCGTACCGGAGGTCGGCGTTGACGATGACGACGTCCCGGGACCGCCCCAGCAGGTGCAGGTAACCGTCGTCGTCCAGCCGACCACGGTCGCGGGTGCGTACCCAGCCGCCGGTGAACACCTCGGTGGTCTCCGTCGGCTCGTCCCAGTAACCGCTGGCCTGCGACGGCGTGCGGACGAAGATCTCCCCCTCGACGCCGGAGACGACGGGCCGCCCGTCGGCGTCGCGGACCTGTACGTCGACCACGGCCGGCGGGCGGCCCACCGAGGCGAGCCGAGCCGGGACGGCGAGCATCTCCGCCGGGGTCAGCATGGCGATCATGCCGGTCTCGGTCTGGCCGTAGCCGTGGTAGACGACCGGCCCGAGCACGTGGAGCGCCTCGGCGAGCCGGGCCGGGTGCAGCGGCGAGCCCGAGACCAGCAGGGCGCGCAGCGCGCCGAGGTCGGCCGGCGCGGCGCGCTGGGCGGCGACCAGCTTCGCCAGCCGGGGTACGGTGATCACGCTGGCGCTCGCCCGGTGCCGCACCAGCGCCTCGGGAAGGAACGGCACACCGGCACGGGGTGGTTCGGCGATCACCATCGTGCCGCCGGCGGCCAGGGTGAGAATGCCGTACTCCAGCATCACCTGGCTGGCCAGCGAGCCGAAGACCAGGTAGCGGTCGAGGTGGCCGGCGAGGTCGCGGACCGCCGGCGGCCACCGGTCCGGGTGCGCCGCCCAGGCGGCGTCGAGGGACGCGTACGTCTGGAGGCAGCCCTTCGGGTTGCCGGTGCTGCCGCTGGTGTAGACGACCCGGCCTACGTCGTCGGGACGCCCGGCGGGCAGCGGTGGGGCGCCGCCGGCCGGCGTGGCGGTCAGGTCTGGTGTCCCGTCGACCGGGCCGACGCCGAGCAGTGTGAGGCCGGCGGTGACCGCCCGCAGCTGCGGGGTCACGGTCGAGCGGTCGACGAGCACCGCCGAGATCCGGTGGCCGAGCAGGTGCCGCAGGTGTTCGTGGGGGAGTCCGGGGCGTACCCCGGCGACCCGGGCGCCGACCACGTGTGCCGCGACGACGGCGGCGAACGCCTCCGGGGACACGCCGAGCAGCACCGCCACCCCCGTACCGGGACCGATGTGCGCCGCTCGCAGGCCGGCGGCGATCCGGGCGACCAGTTCGGTCACCTCGTCGGCGTGGACGGTGCGTGAGCCGTGCTCGAAGACCGGCCGGTCCCGTCCGCCGGCCAGCAGGTCGAGGATCGCCTGCGGGTAGCCCGGCACCGGGTCCGTGGTCACCCGGACGCTCCCGCGGCAGCGGCGACGCCGGCCAGGGACTCCTTGACGAAGACCGTCAGCGGCTGCTGGTGCACGGTGGGCAGGTTCCACTCGTTCTCCAGGTTCTCCGCCAGGTGGTGCACCGCCACCACCTGCCCGTCCCGGTACTGCCGCACGACCGGGTGCAGGTACGTGGCCTGGTGCGCGGCGTACGCGTCGTTCTCCGCCACCCGGGGCACCGCGACGTCGAACGGGTCGACGCAGTCGTGGTCCGGCCCGTACTCGAGGGTCACGGCGAGCGCCCAGCCGCCGCCCAGCCCACCGTCGGCGAGGTACGCCATCGGCACCTCCTCGTGGTAGTAGGCGGTGTCGTCGCGGACCGTCACCACGTCGCCGAGCACCCCGAACTGTTGCCAGAGCGCCGAGGAGCGGTTGATCCGGGCGATGATCGCGTCGGTGATCGCCTCGGCGGTCGCCGCCAGTCGGGTGGTCGGCCAGTCCGCGTCGTGGTAGCGGGCGGCGAGGATGCGGTGCAGCGCCCGGACCCCGTACCGGAAGCCGTGGATGAAGCCACTCGTCGACCGTTTGAAGTCCCGCTGCTGGGTGAGGGTGCCGGCGAAGTAGAGGTCGGGGACGGTGGTCGACTCGTACGCCGAGGTCTGCTCCGGGAACCGGTCGTCGATGACCAGCCGGGGCCGGCAGCTGTCGTCGAAGATGCTCGCGTCGAACCGGAATCCGGTGCACACGATGACCCGGTCGTATCGGATCTCCCGGATCGCCTCGACGGTGCGGGCGTACCGGAAGCGGACCAGGTAGCCACCCTCGGGCCGGCGGTGGATGCTCTCCACCGTGCCGTCGAGCACGGCGTTCTGCGACTTCAACTGGTAGCTGTCGAGGAAGTTGTTGTTCACCGCCCGCAGGTGCCCGACGTAGTGGGACTGCCAGGCGAAGCGGACCGAGCGGGGACCGGCCAGGTGCACCACGGCGGCGGTCTCCATCAGCGCGTCGGCGGTCTCGAAGCCGGAGTTCCCCTTGCCGATGATCATGACGCGTTGGTCGACGAAGTCGGCCGGGTCGACGCTGACCGTGTCGTACCGCTCGGCGTTCTCGATGCCGTCGATGGCCGGCAGGTACAACCGCGAGACGCCGGTCGCGACGATCAGCCGACGTCCCCGCCACGTGTGACCGTGGGCGTCGAGGGCGTGGAAGCCGTCGTCGTCGCGGCCGATCCGGACCACCGGGGTCTGGTAGCGCACCCGCACTCCGGTCGCCTCGGCGAAGTCGGCGAGGTAGCGCAGCAGGTCGTCGGCGGCCGGGAAGTAGCGCTCGCTGTACCGGCCGAACAGCAACTCCGGGTCGTCGCTGAGCAGTGAGTTCCAGTCCATCCGCAGGTTGAACTCGGGATCGTCGGAACCGGTGTGGACCTTGTTGATGGAGATCAGCTTGCGGTGCCGCGGATAGCTGCGGAAGAAGGTGCCGGGTGCGGCGCCGGCCTCCAGGACGACGTAGTCATGACCGTCGCGTTCGAGCAGCGCGCCGAGTTGCAGTCCCGCCGGCCCGGCGCCGATGATCAGGTAGGCGTGCGTCATGTGCCGGACGGTAGCCACCGGTCATCAGAGATAACTCAGACCGCTCTGAGAATCCACGGCTACGGTCGGCCGGATGACGACCCACACCGTGTCCGCCGTGGCCGAACCGATCGACCTGGCCCGCCCGCTGCGGGTGGCGGACCTGCGCCGGGCCGCGACCGAGGTCACCGTCGAACTCACCGCCGAGGTACGCGACCGGGTGCGGCGCTCCCGCGAGCATCTGCGCGCGGTGCTCGGCGACGACCGTCAGGTCTACGGCGCCACCACCGGGTTCGGCGCGCTCGTCGGGTTCGCCGGTCGCGACGACGACGCGGACCAGTGCGACAACACCCTCGCCCACCTCGGTGCCGGCCAGGGCCCGGACATCGACCCGGAGGTGGTCCGGGCGGCGCTGCTGGTCCGGGTCTGGTCGCTGGGCCAGGGTGCCTCCGGCGTCTCGCCGCGGGTGGTCGAGGGGCTCGCGGCGATGTTCGGTACGACGTTCGTGCCGGCGATGCCCCGCCTCGGTTCGGTCGGGGCCAGCGGTGACCTCATTCCGCTCGCCTACGCCACCCAGTCGCTGCGCGGTCGGGGCTGGGCCTATCTGGACGGTGACCGGATGCCGGCCGCCGAGGCGCTGGCCGGAGCCGGGCTGACCCCGCTGCTGCTCGACGGACGCGACGCGCTGGCGTTGGTGAACGGCACCTCGCTGACCACCGCCGCCACCGCGCTCGCCCTGGACGACATCCGCCGCGCGCACCGGGCCGCCCAGCTGCTGAGCTGCCTGCTCGTCGACGTGCTCGGCTGCGACCCCGATCAGTTCCTGCATCCCCGGCTGCTGGCCGCGTACGGGCACCCCGGCGCGGTCGACGTCGGCGCCCGGATGCGGCGGTGCCTGACCGGAGCGGTGCCGTCGAGCGGACGCCCGCTGCAGGAGGCGTACAGCATCCGCTGCACCCCGCAGTTGCTCGGGGCGGCCGAGGACGCGCTGCGCTACGTCGACGGCGTGGTGGAGTCGGATCTGGGTAGCGTCAGCGACAACCCGGTGTTCGTCCCCGACGATGACCTGGTGCTGCACGGCGGCAACTTCTTCGGTCAGCCGGCGGCCTTCGCCGCCGACCTGCTGGCGACGGTGGCCGCCCAGCTCGGCAACCTCGTCGAGCGGCAGCTCGACCTCCTGGTCGATCCGGCCCGCAACGGTGGGCTGCCGCCGATGCTCGCGGCCGGGCCGGGACGGCAGCACGGGCTGCAGGGTGCCCAGCTCGCCGCGACCGCGATGGTCGCGGAGATCCGTCGGCAGGCCACCCCGGCCGGGATGCAGAGTCTGCCCACGAACCTGCACAACCAGGACGTCGTGCCGTTCGGCACGCAGGCCGCGCTGCGCGCCGTGGACCAGGCGCGGTTGCTGCGGCTGATCTGCGGAACCCTGGCGGTGGGGCTGCGTCAGGCGGTCCACGTCGGTGCGCGTACCCCGACCGCGCCGGCCTGCGTCGCGGTGCTGCGGCGGCTCGCGGAGACCGTGCCGGCGATCGATCCGGACCGGCCGCTCGACGACGACGTCCGTCGCGCCGCCGACCTGCTCGACCTGCTGACCGGGGCACCGCACCGGCCGGCGCCGGCGGCGACGGCCGGGACCGACGGCTGATTTTTCTCTGAGTTCGCCTTCGTACGGTCGCCTGGTGACCGGAGAGATGCTCGACTATCTGATCATCGGGGCGGGACCGGCCGGGCTTCAGCTCGGGGCGCTGCTCGAACGGGACGGCCGCCGGGACTACCTGGTACTGGAGTCCGCCGACGTACCCGGCGCCTTCTTCACCCGGTTTCCCCGGCACCGCCAACTCATCTCGATCAACAAGCCGCACACCGGATCCGACGACCCGGAGCTGAACCTGCGGCTGGACTGGAACTCCCTGCTCAGCGACGACCCGGCGCTGCGCTTCACCCGCTACACCGAACGCTACTTCCCCGACGCCGAGGTGATGGTCCGCTACCTGGCGGACTTCGCGGCGGCCACCGGAGTCCGGATCCGCTACCGCAGCCGGGTGGTCCGGGTCGCCCGGCCCGACGACGCCGGCTTCCAGGTCACCGACGAGGAGGGTACGACGTACCGGGCGCGTCGGGTCGTCGTGGCGACCGGTGTCTCACAGCCCTACGTCGCACCGATCCCCGGCATCGAGCTGGCGGAGCGGTACGACGCGATGCCGGTCGACCCGCGCGACTTCCTCGACCAGCGGGTGCTGATCATCGGCAAGGGCAACTCCGCCTTCGAGACCGCCGACGCGCTGATGGAGACGACCACGCTGGTGCACGTGGCGGGGCCGAGTCCGGTCCGGATGGCGTGGCGGACCCACTACGTCGGGCACCTGCGGGCGGTGAACAACAACTTCCTGGACACCTACCAGCTCAAGTCGGCCAACGCGATCCTGGACGGACACGTGCGCGGCATCGCGCGTGACGACGACGGCTACCGGGTCACCTTCGGCTTCTCCCGGGCCGACGAGGTCGTCAAGGAGCTGCGGTACGACCGGGTGCTGGCCTGCACCGGATTCCGCTTCGACGCGTCGATCTTCGCCGACGACTGCCGCCCGGCGCTGGTGATAAACGATCGCTTCCCGGCCCAGACCCCGGCGTTCGAGTCGGTGAACGTCCCGGATCTGTTCTTCGCCGGCACACTGACCCAGGAGCGCGACTTCAAGCGGTCGACGAACGGCTTCGTCCACGGTTTCCGGTACGGCGTGCGGGCCCTGCACCGCATCCTCGAACACCGCTACCACGACAACCCGTGGCCGGCGGAGAAGCTGGACGCGACGCCCGAGGCGGCGGCCGACGCGATCATCGAGCGGGTCAACCGGTCCTCCGGTCTCTGGCAGCAGTTCGCGGTGCTCGCCGACGTGGTCACCGTGGCCGGGTCGGACGCCCGGTACCACGAGGAGGTGCCGGTCGACCACCTCGGGCAGGCCAAGCTGGCGACCGCCGACCATCCGGTCGAGCACGCGTTCGTCGTCACCCTCGAGTACGGTCCCGACCACGACCAGGTCGACCCCTTCGACATCTCGGTGCGCCGGATCGCCCAGGACGTCGCCGGCCAGGCCCACGACGCGGCGTATCTGCATCCGGTGGTGCGCCACCGGCGCGACGGCCGGGTGGTGGCGGAACACCATCTGGCGGAGAACCTGGAGAACCAGTGGAACAAGCCGCAGGCGCACCGGGCGCCGCTGGTCGCCTTCCTGCACCGCTGCCTGACCGGCACCGTGGGCTGACCCGTGTCGTCGGTGCCCGCACAGGCGACGCCGCGACGCGCCGCCACCGCCGATCCTCCTCCGCTGTACCGCGTCGACGACCTGGAGGCGGAGGCGCGGCGGCGGCTCGATCCGGTGCACCGGGACTTCTTCGCCGGGGGTGCCGGGGACGAGCGCACGCTACGGGCCAACGAGACGGCCTTCGACGGATATCGGATCCTGCCCCGGGTGCTGCGCGGCGGTGGCGAGCGCGACCTGCGGATCGAGCTGTTCGGTGAGACGCTGCCGATGCCGGTGCTGGTCTCGCCGACGGCCTTCCACCGGCTGGCACACCCACAGGGAGAGGTGGCGACGGCCCGGGCGGTCGGGGCGGCCGGCACCGTCATGGTGGTGAGCATGGCCGCCACCACGCCGATCGAGGCGGTCGCCGGGGCGGCGGACCCACCGGCGCGGCTGTGGTTCCAGCTCTATCCACAGCCGGACCTGGGTTTCACCGCCTCGGTGATCCGGCGGGCGGAGGCGGCCGGGTGCCGCGCCCTGGTGGTCACGGTCGACTCACCGGTCTTCGGCCGGCGCGACCGCGACCTGCGCAACGGTTTCCTCGACCTGCCGCCCGGGTGCCGCTGCGAGAACATGCGGGATCCGGAGAGCGGCCGGGTCCGGGACATCGTCATGGACGCCACCCTCGACTGGGCCCGGATCGAGTGGCTGCGCGAGACGACCCGGCTGCCCATCGTGCTCAAGGGGATCCTGCACCCCGCCGACGCCCGCCTCGCGGTCGAGCACGGGGTGGACGCCGTGCTGGTCTCCAACCACGGCGGGCGGCAGCTCGACGGGGCACCGGCGAGCGTCGACGCGCTGCCGGCGGTGGTGGCGGCGGTCGGGGGACGCATCCCCGTCCTGCTCGACGGTGGGATCCGCCGGGGGACCGACATCCTCGCCGCGCTGGCGCTCGGGGCGGTCGCCGTCGGGATCGGCCGACCGGTGGTCTGGGCGCTGGCGGCCCGCGGCGAGCCCGGCGTGCGGCAGCTGCTCGACCTGCTCCGTGCCGAGCTGGCCCGGGCCATGACGCTCGCCGGCGCGGTCCGGCCCGCCGACCTGACCCGCGAGATGATCCTCGACCGGGTACCGGTATGACCCGGACGCTGGTGCTGTTGTGCTCGCTGGGCGGTCTGCTGGCCGTGGGGTGGCTGCTGCCTCGCCGGTTGCCGCCGGCGGTGGTCCGGCTCCGAGAGTGGATCTTCAGGCGGGTGAACGGTGCCGAGGGGATCCCGGTGCCCAGTCCCCGGATCGGGCCCGAGCACTTCGCGCGGATCTACGCCCATCCGGCGGCCAGCGGGCGCAGTCGGGGGGCCGGTCTGTCCGACCTGTTCTGGTACTGGCTGGCACCCGGTCCGCAGATGCACCAGGAGCACCTGGAGCCGGGCGAGCGTTACCGTACGGTCGCCCGGACGACCAGACGGGTGGTCGCGGTGTCGCAGCGGCGTTCGTCCGAGCTGGCCGGTGCGGCGACCCGACGGATTCTCGACGGGTTGCCGGCCGGCCGGACCCGCCGCGTCCGGCTGCGGGACCTGATGATGCCGATCTGGGCGGAGGTCTACTACGAACTCGTCTTCGACGCGGCCTGCCCGCCGGAGGTACGGGCGCTGATCGTGGCCAACGCCGACGACGTGGTCACCGCGCTCAAGTGCTGCGGGCTGCGACACCTGGACCGGCGCGACCGGCTCACCCGCTATCTGCGTGCCCGGGTCGAGGCCGGCACGGCGCCGGTGACGCTGCCGGAGCCGTTCACCGCCGAGGAGACCGCCTGGTACCTGCAGGGCACCTTCTTCAACACCGCCGTGGTGCAGATGTCGGAGGCGATGGCGCATCTCCTGCTCGCCGTGGCGCAGCATCCGGCGGTGCGGCGTGACCTGGTCGCCGCCCTCGACGACCCCGACGGTGACGCCGCCCTGGACCGGGTGATCGACGAGACACTGCGGGTACATCCGCTCTTCGGGGTGGCGCACCGGATCACGTCCGGCCCGATCGAGGTCGACCCGGAGCTCACCATCCCCGCCGGTTCGGTGCTGCTGTTCAACTACCTCGCCTACCAGCGCAGCGGACCGGCGGCCGACGACACGTTCGAGCCCGCCCGCTGGCTGACCCTGGAGCGCGGTGCGGCGCACTTCGTCCCGTTCGGTGTCACCGCCAACCGGGCCTGCCCGGCACGCGGCGTGGCGCCGGTGATGATGCGCGCGGTGACCCGGGAGGTGCTACGCCGGTACGCGCTGGTCTCCAGCGTGCGGCACACCCGGTCGTTGCCGAACCGCGGGCCGTGCTTCCTCGTCCCGGCCGGGGCCCGTCCGCCCGCCCGGTTCCGGCTGGCGGTGATGCGTTGGGGTGATCGCTGGTCCGACGTGTGGCGCAGCCTCGTCCAACTCGTGCTGGGTACCTGGATGGTGCTCGACGCCCGGCGCCAGCGCCTGTGTGCGCGCTACTTCGAGGAGGTCCGGCGATGACCACGGCGGATCGACCGGAATGATCTCCGGCGCAACAACATAGAGACATTGGTCACAATCAATACTACGGACGGGTGTGGGATTCTCGACATGTGCTACAGGTAAGCGAGGTGTCACCAGGCGTACACCGGCTGCTTCTGGTCGAGGACGACGCGGAACTCGCGGACATGCTCACCGAGGTGCTCGCCGACGAGGGCTACCAGGTCGACGTGGCGCGAGACGGGCAACGTGGCCTGCATCTCGGGCTCACCCGACCGTACGACGTGATGGTGATCGACCGGCTGCTGCCGGCGCTCGACGGGCTCAACCTGCTGACCCGGTTGCGTTCCCGCGCGATCGGCGCGCGTGCGTTGCTGCTCACCGCGCTCGGCACCGTCGACGACCGGGTCGCCGGCCTGAACGCCGGCGCCGACGACTACCTGATCAAGCCGTTCGACCTGGACGAACTGAGCGCCCGGATCCGGGCGCTGTGCCGACGCACGTCGGACGGCGCCGAGGCGCTGCCGATCGGTACCGGCCGACTCGACCTCGGCCTGCGCGACGTGGTGCTCGCCGACGGTACCCGGGTCGCGCTCTCCGCCCGGGAGTTCGAGCTGCTCCGCGCGCTCGCCGTCCGACCCCGGGCGGTGCACACCCGCGCCGAGCTGCGCCGCCGGGTCTTCGACGCGGCGGAGGCCACCTCCATCGTCGACACCTACGTGTACTACCTGCGCCGCAAACTCGGCCGGACGGCGGTCCGCACGGTGCACGGCCTCGGCTACCGGCTCGGTGAGTTGTGACGCCGTGGCGAAGGGCGCGGACGGCGCCCGCCGGCCTCTCCTGGCTGGCGGCCGAGCGCGTCGTGGTGGCCCGGGCCCGCCGCCGGGTCGGCCTGTTGGTCGGGCTCGCGGTGACCGTCCTGGTCACGGCGGTCGGCGTGCTCTCCTACGGCATGCTGATCCGTGGCCAGGAACGCCAGATCAAGCGGGAACTCGCCTACACGGCCAGCCGGGGCGACCCGTCCGGTCCACCCGGCTGCACCTGGCTGTTCCTGCTCCACGACGGCGAGATCTCCGGCGGCGCGGTGCCGGCACCGTCCGGGTTCCCGCTCGCGGCGGCGATGAGCACCACGGCCCGCACCGGAATCCCGTCCGAGACGACGATCGAGCGCCACGGCACGGTCTACTTCGTGCTGACCGAGACCCGTGGCGAGGACGTCGTGCAGGCGATCTTCGACGCCCGGTACCAGCTCGCCGACCGGCGTCACCTGCTCGTCGCGCTCGCCGTGGCGGAACTGCTCGGGCTGGTCGTGGCCGTCGCCAGCGGGGCGGTGGTGGGCCGGCTCGCGGTCGCGCCGCTGGCCGACTCCCTCGCCCGGCAGCGCCGGTTCATCGCCGACGTCAGCCACGAACTGCGTACGCCCATCGCACAGGTGCACACCCGGGCGCAGCTGCTGGCGCGGCGGGCCGGCGCGGCCGGTGTGCCGGTGGAGTACCAGGCGGAGCTGAAACGCCTGACCGGCACCACCAGACGGCTCGGTGAGGTCGTCAACGACCTGCTGCTCTCCGCCCGGCTGGCCGCCGCGCCGGGTGACGGGGCGGCCGCCGATCCGGTGGACCTGGCGGCCGTCGCCGAGGCCGCGGTGCTCGCCGAGAACGACCGGGCCGGGGAGCAGGGTGTGCTGCTCACCTTCAGCCGCCCGGACGTGCCGGTCCCGGTCTCCGGGGTGGAATCGGCGCTGCGGCGGGTGATCAGTGAGCTGCTGACCAACGCCCTGACCCACACACCGGCCGGCGGGCGGATCGACGTGACCGTGCGGCTGCCCGCCCACGACGTGACGGAACTGATCGTCGCCGACACCGGCAACGGCTTCGATCCGGCCGACCGCATCTTCGACCGGTTCCACAGCGGCGCCGGCCCGGACAAGCGGCACACCGGGCTGGGGTTGGCGCTGCTGCGGGAGGTGGTCACCGGACACGGCGGCACCATCGACGCCCGCAGCCACCCCGGCCGGGGAGCCCGGTTCGCCGTGCGGCTGCCGGTCCGGCCGAGCCCGCGACCGGCCGCTTCGACGCCGACGCCCGCGTCGGTCTCCGGCAACCCCTGAGCAGAAAGAAAGGGCGCCCGAGCCAATGCGCGACCGCCCCCTCGTAAAACAGCTGAGATAGCCTTTTTTGACGCCGCCAAATTTCTCTTCCAAAGACAATTCAGCAACCAATACCACACCATTAAGTACCACCCAGCGGAAACAATGTCCCACCCGGGTGCGCGGCCGGCAACCGTGGTGTCGGCTAGCCGTCAGGACACCGTGAAGCGGAGGACCAGATAGGCCCGGTGGACGTCGGTTTCGACCAGCCCGGTCCAGCCGGTGCTGCCCGCCCGGCGCAGCCGCAACCGCCACTCGCCGAGCACGGCGGTGCCCGGCGCGGGAACCAGGGCGAGGTGCGGAACGCCGCCGAAAGCGCCGTCGAGCGGGCCCGGCACGTCGGTGAACGAACCGCCGGGCACCGCCACCTGCCCGTCGAACGCCTCGGCCGCGTCGAGGACCACGTCGACGCCGGTGACCGTCGCGGTGCCGCCGTCGGCGATCCGGGCCTTCGCCCAGAACGGCAGATGGTCGGGGGTGAGCGTGACGGTGAGCGTCTGCTCGCCGTCCTCCTCCGGGTGCAGCATCCGGTGCCAGCCCGTGGCGAACTGCTCGTCGAGGACGAACAGCTGGGTGCCGGCGGTCGGCAACGTCGCAGCCAGGTTCGCCCGGGCCGCGTCGGCCAACGCGGTGCTGCCGGCGACCGCCGTGTAGTCCAGGTGCAGCACCACGTCGCCGATCGTGTCGAAGTCGAAGCGGTTGTTCTGCCTCGGCAGGTCGATGCGCCACTCGCTGACCGCCCCGGCGAGTTCGAACGGCAGGTACCGCTCGTCGACGAAACCGAGCTCGAACATGCCACGGTCGTTGGCGCCGTGTGACGTCGCGATCGCGGCCACCGGCACCGGGTTGCGGACGAACCGCTCATCCGGCCCGGCCAGCGGGTCGCCGTATCCGCCGGCGACGCTGTCGGTGAGCCGGATGCCGTTGTTGGTCAGCGACAGCGTGCAGTTCACGCTGGTGTACGGCCCGACGACGCACGGGACGCTCAGCGCCACCGACCGGATCCGCCGACGGTAGTGGCCCGGGTAGTCCAGGTCGAACAACCACTCGGGCAACGCCACCGTCGCGCTGCCGGTGAGCTTGAGCGCGAGCAGCGACAGTGGAGCCACCTCGGCGAGCGACACGTGCTTGGTGATCTCGAACTCGCGAGCGTGCCGGTCCAGGTAGGCGACCTCCATGCGGCGCAGGTCGTTGCCGAGCCGGTCCGCCGCGAGCAGTCCCTTCTTCAGGCTGTCCCAGTAGCCGAACTGGACGAAGCTCGCGCCCGGCTCGGCCAGCTCCAGCCGAAACGCCTGCTCCGCCCGGCGGGCCAGGTCGAAGGCGAGCTGGTACGCCTGGAAGTACGTGGTGGACAGCCGCCCGACCAGCCAGTCGTAGAGCTGGGCGCTGGTGTACTTCTCCGTCAGGTACGCGTGCGCCGCGTCGGCGTGCGCGATCGACAACTCGTGGTTGGCCAGCTCCAACTCGGCGATGCCCTGCCGGATGCCGGCCACCTCGATCTGCACCTCGAGTTGTTGGCGCTCCAGCTCCGCCAGCCGCTTGTTGAACTGGTTGGCCTCGTCCTGCCGGGTGTAGCCACCCTGCGTGGTCATCATCTCGCCGGCGTGGTGCAGGATCCCGGAGAGCCCGGTGAACATGGCGGCGAAGTTGAACGACGACTTCGACGGCTGCTCCCCGTACGAGACGGTGAACAGCGGTGAGCCGCCGAAGCCCGCCGCACCGGCGGTGATGTAGGGGATGAAGGCGGTGCCGCCGGCGACCGCGTTGAGCACCGTCGCGACGATCTCCGAGACGATGCCGAGGCCGTGGCTGACCGTACCGGCGATCTCCCAGGCGTTCATCCGCGGGATGTCGCCGTAGTACTGGATGCGCTTGTCCACCACGGGCAGCCCCTTCTCCAGCGCGGCCCGGGTCTTGAGCGCCTCGTCGACCTGCTCCTCGCGGACGGCCCGGACAGCCTGCCGCAGCGAGACCTCGTTGCCGGCGTGCAGCAGGGCCAGCCCCTCGGCGTCGCGGCGTTCCAGGGCGGACAGCAGCCGCTCGCCCAGGGCGCGGACCTCGGCGCAGAGCGTCGCGGCCCGCTCCGCGAGGGTGCGGAAGCGGTACTGGCCGGCGGGCAACGCGCCGACACCGAGCACGCTGGACAGGTCGATGCCGGCAGCGGCGGCCTTGACCAGCAGCGCCGGATCGATCGGCGGCTCGAACAGCGGCAGCTGCCGGACGACGCCCTCGATGTTCATACAGTTGCGCACCTTGTACAGCCGGTCGGCGACCGTGTCCCAGTACGACAACAGGCGGGTGTTCGCGGGAATGCCGAAGTACCGCACCTCCAGGTGGGGCAGCGGCGCCGCCGGTACGCCCGGCGCGGCGAAATCGTCGACCGGGCCCGGGGTCGGGGCCGGCACGAAGTTCTCGACGACCACGTCGACCGTGGTGTTGCCCAACGGGTCGAGCGGGCCCTCGGCGACCAGCTCACGGTAGGAGAATTCGGCGTGCTCGACCGGCGGGACCTTCACCGGGCGGGGGCCGAGCAGCTCGGCGGCGAGCACGTAGAGCAACGTCGCCTCGTTGATCGACTCCAGGGTGTCCCGGCGGAACAGTTGGTCGCCCCAGGCGATGAGCAGGTCGAGGTACTTCATCACGACGGCACGTTGGAACGCCACCGGCCGGCGCCGGGCGATCAGGTGCGGGTTGAAGGGGTTGTTCTTCCACTCCCGTACCTGGTCGAGGTTGCCCGCGAGGTTGTTCAGCAGCGTCTCGATGCGCTGCCGGCGGTAGTCCTCGCTGTTCTGGTCGAAGAACGGTTTGGTGATCCAGTAACGCTGCGGCGCGGAGAGCGCCTCGGTGTTCGTCGGATCGAAGATGCGGTGGTACCACCGCATCGCCTCCTCGAACCGCTGGTTCGCCACCAGCTTGCCGGCGATCAGCAGCGGCGCGTGGAAGAAGATCTCCCAGTTGTACTGGGCGTACGCGCCGTACGCGGTGAAGTCGACCACGTCGGTGGCGGCGGTGCTGTCCGCCGCGTTCCAGGCCGCCGGCTGGTAGCCGGCGAAGGTGAACGCGTTGCCCGGCGGGTAGTGCTGCGGGAACCGCTGGATCCGCCGGTTCAGCAGGCCGTCCAGCCCCGACCGGCCAAGTTCGCGCAGGAACAGCGCGGTGTACGGGTGGTGGAAGGGGTACCAGGTGAAGCCGAGCACCGTGAACCACTGGATCCCGGCGTTGGCGCCCCACCAGGACATCAGCATCGGCCGCCACCGGGGCAGGATGAAGAACGACCGGCTGCGGTCCTGGTAGAGCAGCGGCGACAGATTCGTCTGCACGTCGTACTGGATCTGGTGCGGGGACTGGGCCACCTCGAACGGTGCCTTGCCACCCCGGGCCAGGGTGACGCTGGTGCCGCCGGAGATCACGCGCACCGTGTTGCCGTTGGCCGCGTGCCGGCGGTTGTTCGTCAGCCGGGTGAACTCGAAGTGCATTCCCTCGGGCAGCACCAGCCGGGGCGCGATCTCGTACGGACCGTTCAGCGGCGCCAGGGTCCGGCTGTCCAGCGAGTCGTGCACGTACGCGTATGAGTCCGTGACGACCGGATGCTCCGACATGATGCCGCCCGGCAGCAGCACCCGGTACTGCCCGCGCAACGGCTTGAGCTTGAGCGCGACCACCTCGCCGTCGAAGACGAACGACGACGAGTGCCAGGGCCGGAGCCGCTCGTCGAAACGGTTCTTCGTCACGTACGCGTACTGGTCGGCGTACGGGTCGTAGAACCGGGTGTTGTTGAACTCCCGGGTGGTGGAGAGGTACACGTCCAGCCAGAGATGGTTCTCCCGGGACTTGTGGCGCGGCTTGAGATGGTAGGCGGAGGTCGGCCGCTGCCACGGATGCACCAGCAGGAACGGCGAGGTCCGCCGGGCGGCGAAGCCGTCGGGGGTACGTACGCTCCAGGCCAGCTGGATCTCCAGCAGCTTCGGCGGTTCCGGAGTGTCGGCCGGTGTCTCGGTGGCCCGCGCGGGCGGCTGCTTGCGGACCTGCTGGGTCTTCTCGGCGAAGACCAGCCAGAACAGGTGCAGGCGTCGGTTGTAGACGACCGGCACCACGTGATCGCCGACGATGTCCAGCTCGACCTTCTCCCACGCCGTCCAGCGCCCGTAGCCGAGGTCGAAGGTGCGGTAGAAGTACCGCGCCGGGTCGGCCGGGGTGCGCGCCACCACGTGCAGCACGTTGGTGCCGGCGTCGATCTCGTGGTACGTGCCGACCACGGTGAGCCGGGACACCTCGTGCACCTTGCGCAGATAGCGGTGGAACGCCGTCTCGCAGCTCGCGTCGGTGATCTCGCCCTGGAGGATGTCGTCCTCCAGGTCGATGAAGAACGGGGTCTTGTCGTCGCGCAGCTCGGGCTCGATCCAGTTCTCCGGGTACAGGAAGACCTTGCGGTTGGCCTCCCAGACCCGGTAGTTCTTCATCCACGTCCACTGCCGCCAGCTGTCCAGCGACGTGGTGTCGGCGGCCTCGTCGGCGGAGATCACCACCAGCGGGCGTTCCAGGTTGAGCTGGCAGCGCTGCACGAACATCTGCACCGAGCCGATGGCCTGTTTGATCCGCGAGGTGAGCTGGCAGGCGGACATCTCCACGTCGAGCAGGAACCAGCGCAGCATGTCGTTGGTGTCCCGCCAGTACGCGGGGTTGGCCCACTCGCGCCCGTCGACGCTGATGGTCGGCGGTGTGCTGCGGGCGGACTCCTCCAGCAGGTACGCCACCAGGGCGGCGCGCTTGCGTTCGCGCAGCGCGTCCTGGATCGGGGTGATCCGGGCCAGCCACACGTCGTGGTCGTACTTGGCCTTGACGATCTGCCCGATCTCGCGGGTGACGGCCCGCTGTGCCGTCGCCGAGCCGTCCCGCCGCGCCCAGCCGCGCGCGGTCACCACGTCGACACCGAGCCGGCGGGCCAGTCCGAGCACGTGCAGGATCCGCTCCAGCCGCACCACGTCCGCGTACGCGGCCGGATCCCCACCGTCGAGGGCACTCAGATCACCGGGATCGGCGTGCGCGAGGGTGCCCAGGGCGGTACGGAGTTCGCCGATCGGGGCCGCCGCCAGCGCCGCGTCGAAGATGCCGGCGAGGGTGACCTCCTCCGGTTCCGGATACCGGGCCCGCAGGTGCAGCCAGCGCACCAGCTGCCGCCACCTGTCGAACAGCGGCCCGGCGGGTGGGGCGGTGACCGGCAGGTCGCCCGGGTGCAGCCAGCCGGCGGTCCCGGCCCGGTCCAACAGCCAGCCCAGCACGGCCGGTTCGACGCGCAGCCGACGCACCAGGATCGCGGTCTTGTGCAGCAGGTGCCAGGCCCGGTAGATGGCCGGGAAGGCGACCGGGGTGACCGGGTTGACGAAGACGCCGTCGGAGTCCTGCTCGGTGAGCGCCGGGTCGGACAGGTCGGTGAGCAGTCCGAGCGCGTCGAGCAGGACCGCGCTCTGCTGGTCGGCCAAGCCGAAGGTGACCGCCACGTGCGCCACGATCTGACCGTGCAGGTCCGCGGCCGGCGTGCTGCGCAGGCTCTCCCGCAACGCCTCGACCTGCTGCGTGACGGTGTCCGCACGCGGCTCGAACGGGGAGTCCGGGCGGTGGTGCAGCAGATGGTCCACCTCCGGCACGGCGAACCCGGACCGGGCGATCTCCTCGTACCGGCCGATGAGCTCCAGCGTGGCCTGCGGGGTGGCGAACGGATCCGGCAGCGTGCCGTGGCACAGGTCCACCAGCAGCAGCAGGTCCGCGATCGGGATCCGCAACCCCCGGGCCAGCGTGACGTGGCGCAGTGCGACGGTGAGGGTGTCCAGCGTCAGCAGCGGGCCGGTACGGGCCAGCAGCAGCACCAGCTCCGCCTCGGTGACCTGGTACGCCGCGGCCAGCGTCGCCCGGTGCGCGGCGAGCGGCTCGGTGCCGGGCAGCGGACGGGTGAACGCCGGATCCACCGGGTTGGTCAGCAGCTTGTTCTGGAACAACGCGTCGTACGGCGACACCTGGCCCGGTTCGGCGGCGGTGCCGATCGTGTCGTACAGGCACAGCGCCGAGGTGAACGGCAGTGCCAGCCGGCGGCACACCTGGGCGAACCGGTGCAGCGACACCAACGCGGCACCGTCCAGCGCGCCACCGCACACGCCCGGCGCGGCGAGCAGCTGCCCCAGTTCGTGCAGCCGCCACGGGGTGTGCCGCCACAGCCGCAGGAACCGGTGCAGCCGGTCGAAGACGGTCGGGGTGAGCCCGGTGAGCCGTTGCCGGTCGAGGTCACACGTCCCGTCCGGGCGGTGCAGCGTGACCGGCCCGGACCACGGCACCCGCAGCAGCTCCAGCAGCTCGTCGTAGGACAGCCGGCTGTGCTGGAGGAACTCGGCCACGGAGAGCTGGGTGCGGGTCGCGTCCAGCCCCCAGATGTCGGTCTGCGTGGCGGCGTCCGCCGCGACGGTGGTGACAAGCGTCGTCGCGTGCGAGGAGAGACCGAAGTACTCACCGGCCACGCTCACCTCGGTCGGGTTGGTGCCGGCGAACGCCGCCATCAGCTCCGGGCGGGGCACGCCCAGGTGTTCCAGGAGCAGCCGGGCCTCCTCCTGCCACAGGTCGAAGCCACCGGTGAGGTGGTCGGCCTGCCGCAGCGTGTCGTACGCCGCCGTGCGCTGGTGCTCCGGGAAGGCGCGGACCTCGGCCGCGGCCCGGGTGGTCTGCCACGTCTGCGGCGCGGGTGGCGCGCCCGGGATCCGGCTCTCCAGGACCTCGCAGACCAGGTCCACGTAGGGCATCGGTGTCTCGGTGTTGGCGCAGTTGAGCTTGACGTCGGCCAGGTCGGGCCGCCGGTCGAGCAGCACGTCCAGCACGGTCGTGCCGGGTGCGACCGCCGACCGGTTGCCCAGGAAGCGCAGCAGGTCGGCCAGGTACGCCGCCGGGCTGTACACCGACAGGCAGCCGGGGCAGTCGCAGTAGTCGAGCGGCCCGAACAGCAGTTCCAGGTTCGGGATCTCGCCGAGCACCTCCTGCACCTGCTCGGCGGTCAGGTTCTGCTCGGCCAGCACGTACGGGTCACCGGGGCGCAGGTCCCGGCGGAACTCGGCGATCCGGTCGAGCACCTGCGCGTACTGCAGCTGCGCGGTGGCGAGCAGGTGACTGCGGGCCAGGGCACCGACCCCGGGCAGGGCGCGGGCCAGCCCGTCCTGACCCAGCGCGAGCAGCTGAGCCGAGCTGTGCAGCCCCGCGGCGAGCAGTCGGCTGCCGGTGTCGGCGTCCGGGGCGAGGCGGTGCACCCGCTGCACCACGCGCAACTCGCCGACCACCGCCGGGTCGGTGCCCGGGGCGTTGCGGGCCACATAGCTGTCCACGTTCGCCTCGCGCAGCACGAAGTCGGGCCGCTCGTCGAGGAACTCGGCCACCTGCGGCACGTGCGCGAGACCATGCCCGGTGGCCCGGCCGACGTGCGCGACGAGAGCGACGTCGGGAAAGAGCTGCTCGGCGCGTTCGGCCAGCTCGGTCGCCACCCCGCCGCCGACAACCTCGACCATGGACCGCCACTGCGTGACGGTGAGCCTGGCCAGCCCCCGGGCACTGGTCAGGGTCGGGTCGTCGGGGTCGGCGATGACCCGTTTGAGGTGCTGTACCAGCGCGCTGTCGTTCGCCGCCACCTGCGCCACCTCGACCGTGGTGCGCAGGTCGGCGACGACGGCCTCGCCGCCGACCTGGGCGGCGCGTTCGGTCAGCTCCGCCCAGAACTCCGGTCCCGGTCCCTGGTGCCGCAGGAAGGCGTCGGCGACGGTGCCGAAGGCCGACTCGTCGACCGCGGAGACCGCCAGCAGGCCGCGTAGCGTGCCGGAGCCGGTGAGGATCGGCTTGTCGAGGGTGAACGCGGTCCGGCGGGCGGCGAGCGCGGCGAGGATCGGGTCGCGCTGCCGGGTCACGCCGATCGGGAACAGGTTCGCGGCGGTCGCCGCGTCGAAGGCCGCCGTCGCCGTCTCCGGGTCGAGGAAGCCGAGCCCGGTGGCGGTGTCGTCGACGAGCCGGTCGACGGCGTTCCACTCGTCGGTGGCGGCCAGCAGGTCGTCGGGCAGCGTGGGCGGCAGGTTCTGGGCGAGGAAGCCGTAGCAGGTCGCGGGCGTGAAGGGCGCGCCCAGCTCGGCGGCGACCCGGTGCGCCAGCAGCAGCCGCATCACCTCGTCCTGGGTCAGCCGCGCCGCCACCGCGACCCGGGTGACCTCCTGGTCCCGCTCGGTCTCCACCAGGTCCGTGATTGCGATGCCGTCGAGCACCGCCGCCACCGCGCGCATCCGCGTCTTGAAGTCGCTCGTGCCCCGGTAGGGCTGGTCGCCAAGGGTCAGGTTCACCCAGGAGATCATCTTCGGGTTGGCCACCACCCGGCTGCCCAGCGACTGCCCGGCCCGCACGAAGGTGACCTCCAGCTGCGTCGGCCGGGCCGCCGCCGGGTACGGGATGTCGAAGAAACCGTTGGCCAGGGTCCGCCGTTCCGCCACCAGCGTCCCTTCGCCGCGGACCGGGCGCTCCCGCACCCGTACGGTCACGCCGCCCAGCCCGCGCCAGTGCTCGTCGCGGACCGTGCCCCGCAGCCGGTACGGATGCGTCACCGCACCGCCGGTGATCTCCAGGTTGAGCGCACGCAGGGTGGGTCTGTCCAGGTGCCCGGTGGCCCGCAGGTGCTTGCGGTGCTGGTACTCCAGCACCGCCGCGCGCGTCGTGCCACCGAAGCGCTGCTGGCCGTGTTCGGCGACGGCGATGGTCAGACCCAGCTTCGCCAGCGCCTGCTGGGCCCGCCCGACCTCGGGACCGCGCATGTTGAGCCGCAACGTCTTCCGCACCGGTGTGAGCGGCACGTCCGGCTTGACGGTAAGCGCCCGGACCGGCTGCGGCCGGGAGGCGTTCACCGAGGCCATCCGCTCCCACGTCACCGGGTCGAACTCGCCGGTGGTCGGCAGCCCGTAGCGGCGTTGGAACGCCGTGATCGCCGCCCGGGTCGTCGGACCCACCTCCCGCGAACGCAACTCGGCGCCGTCGATCGGCGCGCTCACCTTGGCGATCTCCAGCGCCCGGCGCAGCGCCCGCTGCGCACCGGCGACCTGGGTCCGGGAACTCAGCTTCGCGGCGAGCGCGCGTGCCTTGAGCCGCGCGGTGACCTCGTCGGTGACGACGGCGCCGCCGGTCACCGCCCGCAGGGCCGCGGTCGTGCTGGGGCCGAACGTGCGGGCGGCCACCTCCCCGGGGTCGACCTGCTGCCCGGCCTGCGCGAGCAGCCGGTGGAGCCGGGCCACCCGGGTCCTGCTGGCCGTGGTGAACTCGTGCTGGTCCCGTGCCACGACCGGGGCGAGCCGGACCGTCTCCTCGTCCCGTCCGTCGTTCACCGGCATGTCGGCCTCATTTCCAACGTCGTCACCACTACCACCAGTCGTAGATCGCTTCGCCGAGCTGGCCACCCCGCCGGCTCCACCACCAGCCGACCAACCCCGCGCCGAGCAGGCCGAGACCGATCGCCAGCCACCCGATCGGGCCGCTGATCACGCCGAGACCGATCAGGAATCCGGAGATGCCGCCGGCCAGCGCCACTCCGGCCGACATCCCGACCGAGGCGCCGATCGCGCCGCCGACGAAGGCGCCGATCTCCCGCGCGGCGACCCGGCCGCGTTGCCCCTCCGGCGCGGTCGCCACCGCGTGGATGCCGAAGACGGCGCCGAACGCGAGCCCCACCGGGCCGGCCACCCGCCCGATCCTGGTGAGGACCTTCAGGGAGCCCCGGCTCTCGCCGGCCGCCACGGCGATCCGCCGGGCGGTCTCGCCCGGACCAGGGGAGGGGACCGGTCGGCCGCCCTCCACACCGGGCAGCCGGTTCAGGTACGTCCTGAGCATCGAGGCGAAGCTGCGTTCGCCCTCGATCACCTGGGACAGGGCGCGACTGCCCGGGCTGAGCCGGCTCTGGGTGGCCAGCCGCCGCGCGTTGCGGGCCTCCGACACCTCCTGCGCGGTGCGCATCGCGTCGTCGGTGTTGCCCTCGGCGACGCTTTGCGCGATCGACCGCTGCGCCGCGTCGGAGGCGGCCCGGTTGCCCTGCATGTACTGGCGGCGCTGGTGGGTGTCCCACATGGTCACCGCGCCCTGTCCGCCGCTGCGGCCCGGCGCCTCGCCGGGCTCCTGGCCGGTGCCCGCTTCGGTGCCGGGCCCGGCCTCCGGTGCCGGCTCGTCACCCCCGCCGCCCGCGCTGTCGGCCTCCGGGGGTGTCGGCTCGGCGGGACCTGGTGGCCCGGTGAGGTCGCCGCCCTCCTGCGGCTGCGGTGCCGGCGGTCCGACCCGGGCGTCGGACCAGCGGGCCAACGCGTCGGACTCGCGGATGAGTGGCGGACCACCCCAGACGACCGTGTGGTACGGGCCGGTGACCGCCCCGGCGTACTGCCAGACCCGGCCGAAGGTGTCGTGCTGGAGCACTCGCCAACGGAGTTCGGTGCCGCTTCTGCCGTGGGTGGCGGCCACCTCGCCGGTGTCCCGGAAGCTGCCCGGGTCGGCCGCCATCGCGCTGTTCAGCTCCGGATACTCGTACGGCAGCCGGCGACGGCCGCCGTTGGTGCCGGTCGGGTCGGCCAGCGTGACCGGGTTGTTGCGGCAGTAGGCGTAGAGGTTCGGCCCGTCGACGAAGCCGGCCGGGTCGGGGCTGGTCCACCGCCCCAGCCAGGCCGCGTAGTACCGGGCCCCCAACTGGTAGAGCCCGGTCTCCTCGTCGCGCTCCCCGTCGGTGTACCGGTAGCGCGCGAGGCTGTGGTGTGCCGACGGCCGCGACGAGCGGTACGCGGTGGTGCCGAAGGGGTGGTACTCCTCGTAGGAGATCGGCACCCCGTCCGCGTCGGTCTCCAGCATCGACGAGCCGAGGTGGTTGCTGTAGCGGTACCGCACCACCGCAACGCCCACCGGCCCGTCGCCCACCGTGGTCGTGTCGACCTGCGCCAGCC
Source organism: Micromonospora palythoicola (assembly GCF_036689795.1). Lineage (NCBI taxonomy): Bacteria > Bacillati > Actinomycetota > Actinomycetes > Micromonosporales > Micromonosporaceae > Micromonospora > Micromonospora palythoicola. Next base: position 30,969 of record NZ_JBAGKI010000004.1, read on the forward strand.
GCCCCTGACCGTCGGAGACGTGCAGGGTCCACCGTTGCCGCCGCAACGTGCCGTTCATCCACTCGCGGTACAACTCGACCGGGCCCAGGTACCGCCGCTCGGTGCGCAGCCCACCCTGCCGTTGCACGACCTTACGGACCCGGTCGCCGCCCGCACCGTACGCCGTCTGGACGGTGCCGCCGCCACCCAGGTCAGCGCCGGCGAGCCGGTCGAAGACGTCCCAGCTCAGCGACGCCAGGTGGGGCATCGTGACCATGTTGCCGCGCGCGTCGTGTCCGTAGCTCGCGCTGAACGTCCCCGGCAGGTCACCGGGCAGGCTGGTGGCGAGCAGCCGGTTGGTGAGGTCGGCCGGATCGGCGTCGTACGCGTAGCGGTAGCGCCGCGTCCATCCGCCGCCGTCCGCGACGTGCCGCACCTCGGTCAGGTTGCCGAGGTCGTCGTAGCGGTAGAGCTGGTGGTACCGGCGCACCGCCGTCGCGTCGTTGAGGTGCGGCAGCGCCACCGGCACCGGGTCGGTGTGGTCGGTCTGATCCAGCCCCGCGTGCTCCCGCCCGCTGGCCCGCACGAGCCGGTAGAGCGCGTCGTAGGTGAACCGGGTGTCCGGCCGGACCACCGCGTTGGCGAAGAAGTGGGTCTGCTGCGCCCCGTCGACGATCTCGGTGACGTTGCCGACCGGATCGTGGAAGAACGCGAGATCCTGGAGCCGGCCACCGCCCTGAGCCGTGGTGGTGACCCCGGTCAGCCGCAGCGAGCGGGGGTGGTACGCGTACCGGGTGACCGCGCCGTTGCCGAGTTCCACGCTCAGCCGCCGGCCCTGGGCGTCGTAGCTTTCGCCGACCAGGAAGGTGTGCGTGGACCCGTGCCCGGTGGCGGTGAGCGCGACGAGCCGGTTGGCCACGTCGTAGCCGGGGCTCAGCACGGTCCCGTCGGCGAGCGTCGCCTCGGTCACCCGGTCCACGGCGTCGTAGCGCGCCGACGCGGTGTGCCCGGCCGGCTCCAGCAGCGCGTCGGGATCACCGCTCCAGTCCACCGGCGAGTGGATGTCGTGGGTGAACCGGCGGGTCAGCTCGACCGGTCGACCCCGGAAGTCGGCGCGTTCCAGCGTCACCGAGCCGGCCGCGTCGTACACGACGTGCGCCAGTCCGAGCAGATTGCGCCGCGCCCCCTCCGGATGCGCGTCGCCGTAGACCACCCGGCCCACCACGGCCTGCCCACCGGGGTGGGTGCAGGTCGTCGTGGTGGGCCGACGGAAGGCGTCGAACCCGGTCGCGAAGACCCGTCCCGCGTCGTCCCACACCCGCACGGGGGTGCCGGCTACGTCGGTGAGCATCCAGCGGGTGCCCCGCTCCGCGCCGTGCGCCCGTACCGCGCGGCCGAGCAGGTCGGTGACCACCGTGGCGACCGGGCGGTCCCGGGCGTCGAAGGCGGTCACGACGTGCCCGGCCAGGTCGGCCTCCGACCGGGAGCGGACCGGTCCGTCCGCACCGTTGTCGGCGCTGGCCAGCACCTCACGGCCGAGTCCGTCGAGGTGACGTTCCGTCGCCGTGCCGGCGTGCGCCGCCGCCAGCCACGCCGCCCGCCGGTGCGGGTCGGCCGGCTCCGGATCGGCGGTCGACGGCGAGCCGCGCTCGCCGTACCAGAGGCTGTCCAGCACCGTGTCGTTGGCGTCGTGCTCGCGGGTCAGCCAGGCGCCGTGCTCGAACCGGGTGAAGGTGCCGTCGGCCGCGTCCACCCGGATCATCCGGCCGACCGGGTCGTAGCGGATCACCGGAGTGACCCCGGTCTCGACGAGGACGGCCTCCGACTCGTGGTCGGGGGTGGTGCTGAAGTACGGCTGGTACTGCTTGACCGGAGCGCCACGATTGTCGACGATCGTCCGTCCGGTGCCGATCCAGCGCAGCTCGGTGCCGGTGTCGACCTCGACCGCCAGGCCGGTCTCCGGGTCGACGGAGCGGGCCGGACCGGGTGGCGCCTGCGTCTTGGTCGTCAGCGCGGCGCCGGTGCCGTCGAGGTGGACGTGCCGTTCCTGCCAACGCGGGTTGGCGGCACCGTGCTGCTCCCGGTGCCGCACCACGAGCCGGGCGGGCTGCCGGAACAGGTCGTACTCGACGGTGGCGGTCGGATCGGCGAGGGTGTCACCCTCGCCGTCCTGCCCGGCCGCGGCGGAGGCGACGACCACCCCGAGCGGGTCGTAGCGCACGGCCCGGTGGTTGCCGTTGACGTCGGTGACCAGGTCCGGTGCCAGCACCCGGAAGTCGTTGCGGGCCGAGGTCTGGTGGCCGAGCGGGTCGGTGATCCGCCGGGGCAGCAGGTCGTGGTCCCGTTCCACGGTGGTGACCAGACCGAACGGGTCGCGATGGCCGGCCGGTAGGTAGAAGTGCTCGCGGGCGTCGGCCGGGAGGACGTCGGTGCCCGACGGGAGCCACCACCCGCCGTCGCCCGGGAGGTAGCCGGCGGCGGTCAGGTCGGCGGCGGAGACGGCACCGTCGTAGCCGGCCGCCACGAGACCGTCGGTGAGCGCGAGCCGGTACACCCGGTGGACCAGGCCCAGCGACTGCATGGTGCCCGCCGGCAGCGGGCCGCTGAGGTCGTCGGCGAGGAAGTCGACCCGCCACCGGGCGAGCAGCCGCAGCCGGACGCCGTCGCCGTCGAGCTGCTCGTACGGCACACGTGGGGCGCCGGCCACGGCGGCGAGCAGGTCGGCGCGGGACAAAAAGCCGGCCGGCGCGTCGAGCCCGGCGAGTTCGTAGCCGCGGCTGTCGTGGACCACCCGCAACCGGTGCGCGTCGGCGGTGGACACATCGGCGGTGTGGTCGTGCTCGGTGTACGTGACGTGCCGCCGGGCCTGCGCTACCCGGACCGGTTCCGGCAGCGCCGGGTCGACCCGCTGACGCGGGTACACCACGCTCGCCGAGCGGCGGACCAGCCCCAGGTCGTCCAGCTCCAGCACCAGCATGTGCTCCACCCGGGGATCGGCCGGTACCCGGTCGTAGCCGTACCGCACCGCCTCGGCCGGGGCCACCCGGAACACGCGTGGCCGCACCCGCCGGATCTGGTAGGACCATTCGGTCGCCGTGTACGGGAGATCCTCGCGCGCCGACCCGTCGAGGGCGTACACCTCGGTACGCAGCGGCAGCCCCTTGAGGGCGCGCACCGCCTCGGCGTACTCGTCGTCGGTCAGCCCGGCCGGCAGCACCGGCTCCGCCAGTCGGTGCTCGGCCCACTCCGGGTTGACGAAGTACTGCGCCCGGCGGGTGTGCAGCAGGCCCTCCCCGGCCAGGGAGCCGGTGTGGTACCAGCTACGGGTCAGCACGGGCGGCTGGTGCAGGCTCGGGTCGGACGCGTTCGCCGCACCGGCGAAGCTGTCGTAGCTCTCGGTGTCCTGCGTCTCCACCAGGCCGAAGCCACGGAACTCCCGTTCCCTGGGGTCGTAGCAACCGTCGTGGTAGGAGGTGCGGCGGACGAACACCGTCTCCCGGACCCGGTCGGTGGTGGTGACCCGGTACGCGCACTGCACCGGGAAGGGCAGCCGGGTGGCCCAGGGCCGTCCCCGCGCCTCGTCCTCCAGGTAGAAGGCGGTCGACGGGCGGTACTCGATCCGCACCTGCGCGCCCAGCCCGTTGTCGTAGCCGATCAGCAGGTGCGGTTTCACCCCGCCCATCAGGTCCAGGTAGCGCAGCGGTGTCCGCCCGCCGGCGGGCGGCGGCGTGGACCAGACCAGGCAGGCGGTGCCGACTCCGAGCAGGTCGATCAGAGCCGCGCCGGTCACCCGGTCCGGGGTGGGCACCCCGGTGAGCGTACGGGCCGGCGCGAAGCCGTTGCCGCTGCGGTTGCCATACAGCCGGGTCGCGTCGGCGGCCAGGTACACCAGGTCGACCGGGCCGGTCCCGTCGACGTCGCCGAGCAGCACCCGGCGCGGGTCGAACTGGCCGGGCCCGTCCAACCAGGGGGCGTCGGCCATGCGGACCCAGGCGCCGAATCGACCGTGGCCCAGGTTGGGGCGGTACCGGACCGCGCCGTTGCCGACGCGCACCAGGTCGGGTAGGCCGTCGCCGGTCATGTCGGCGAACTGCACCAGCTCGGTGCCCTCGCCGGAGGTGAAGCGGGGCAGCGGAGCGCCGGTGGCGCCGTCCACAAGCGCCATCGCCGCCGCGAAACCGTCCCGGCCGAGACACGCGTACCACCGCGCCCCACTGGCGTTCTCGGCGACCAGATCCGGCAGGCCGTCGCCGGTCAGGTCGGCCAGGTGCAGGCGCGCGCCGGCGGGATCCCCGGCCGGGACCGGCGCCGCCGTCAGCGGCTCGGCCCCCCGCCAGGCGCCGTCGTCGGCGCGGCGGGCGACGACGGATCCGGTGCAGGTCAGGCGGACCAGGTCGGGCGCGCCGGAGCCGTCGAGGTCGAGCAGCAGACCGGTGTCCCCGCTGGGCCGGGCCGTGGTCGAGCGGGGTGCCGCGAACCGCGCCCGGCCGGTCGACGGGCTCAGGTTGCGCGCGTACCACCACGCGCCGCGGTGCCGGGCGAGCAGGCCGGCGGCACCCTCACCGGCGAGGTCGACCCAGAACCGGGTCGTCTCGTCGAACCCGTACGGCAGGCCGGTCACCTCGTGCGCCACCGGGTCCACCACGCCCTGCTGGTACGACATCGACAGCGGCGGCAGCTCGCCGCTCGCGGTGCCGTCGTACCCGCGTCGGGTCACCGTCGCGAGGAACGTGTACCCGTCGCGGACCTGGTGGCCGAAATCGGTCGACGCGACCAGCTGCGCGGTGTTACCGAGGGACGGGAACCGGTGGTACATCAGCGCGCGCCGGCACAGCCGGTAGGTCCGCACCTCGAACCCGGCCCGGTAGCTGGACCAGGGGTCCGCGCGGACCGGCCACGCCTCGTCGCCGTCCGCGCCGTAGTCGAGAACCAGGTCGAAGTGCCACGCGGTGGGCAGCTCCGCCCCGTCACCCGGGTGGTACGGCGTCTCGTTGCCGTAACGCACCCGCTTGAGGTACCGGTTGACGCCGCGGCCGGCGTCGGTGCGGTGGTGCTCGTCGACGCGATGGGCGTCCACACCGGACGAGTCCTCGGCCTGGTACTCGAAGACCATGACGTTGCCCCTGTCGTCATGGCGTTGGCAGAGCAGCCAGCTGAAGATGCGGTCCGGCTCGGTGGGGTCGGCGATCCGGCTGGCCTGGTCGCGGCCGTACCAGGAGGTGACGTTGTCCGCGCTGATCACCCGCCAGCGCACGTCGGTCCGGTCGGCGATGCTGCTCCACCGTTCGATGCGTGCGTCGCCGGAGTCGATGCGCGGTCGGTACCGCTGGATCCGGTAGCCGTCGCGGACCACCACGGTGTCGGGGGCGGGGACCAGATCGTCCGCGCCGGAGAGCACGAAGACGTCGGTGTCGTCGCGGTAGCGGGGCACACCCCGCTCGGTCTGCCGGCTGACCGTCGGTAGGTCGAGCTGCCAGCCGTAGCCGAAAGCGCTCTGCCCGGCCGCCGAGTCGTAGCCGATCGCCAGGTCCGGGCCGAAGCCGGAGCGACCGGCGGTGGCGCCGAGCGGCACGGTGAGCGAGGCGCTGCCGGTCACCGGGTTGGCGGCGAACTTCTCACCGAGGCCGCGGATCGCGCCGCCCGGCGTCGGCAGCGCCACAGCCGGCCGGACCGTGGTCGTGGGCGGCTGGGCGTCGTGCCGGTCCCGGGTCGCCACCGCGCCTCCCGATTGCCGTCTGGCGAGTGGCTGGAGGCTATGCGGCCGGCGGCGGACCGCACACGCATCTGATGTCAACCCGACAACGGCGGACGCGGGCACCAGGGCTGGTCGGGATCGAGCGGGCCGGGACCGGGACGGTCCACCCGACCGGGCGGCAACCGGCTGGTATGCCACGGGAGGCAACGGGTAACGACCGGGAATGAATCGGCTGCATCTCAGCTACGCCCTGGTGGGGGTACTGGCACTGTTGCTGGCCTTCTGGTCCAGTGCCGTGCGACGGGCACCGGTCAGTGAGCCGCTGCTCGCGCTGTCGTTGGGTGTCCTCGCCGGTCCGGTGCTCGGCCTGATCGACCTGCCCGCCGACCAGATGACGGGGCTGATGGTGGAGTCCAGTCGGATACTGCTGGCCATCTCGCTGATGGCGGTAGCGCTGCGTTTTCCGCTGCCGGCCTACCGGTCGGTGATCCGACCGGTCGGTGTGCTGCTCGCCGTCGCGATGGTCGGCATGGCGGTGGTCAGCGCCGGCCTGGCCTGGCTCGTCCTCGGTCTTCCGCTGGCCCTCGCGCTGCTGCTCGGCGCGTGCGTGACACCGACGGACCCGGTGCTGGCCTCCAGCGTCGTCTCCGGTCGGCCCGCCGAGCGGGAACTCCCGGCCCGGCTGCGGCAGGTCATCAGCGGCGAGTCCGGCGCCAACGACGGCCTCGCCTTCGCCTTCGTCGTGCTCGCCCTGGCCGTCGTCACGTCCGGGTCGCTGAGCGGCGCTCTCGTCGAGGTGATCTGGGCGGTCGTTGGCGCGCTGGTGATCGGCGTGGCCGTCGGTTGGACCGCCGGCCGGGCCATCCTGGCCGCGGAGGAGCGGGAGGACGTGGACCGGGGCTCCCTGCTGGTCTTCACGATCGTGCTCGGCGTCGCCGCGCTGGGAGTCGCCCGATTGGCGTACACGGACGGGATTCTCGCGGTCTTCGTCGCCGGTCTCGCGTACAACGCGGTCGTCGGTGGCCGCTCCCGCGCGTCGCAGCAGCGACTCGACGACGCACTGACCCGCTACCTGGTGTTGCCGCTGTTCTTCCTGCTCGGCATCGAGGTGCCGTGGCGCGACTGGGTCGAACTCGGGTGGCCGGTCCTCGCCTTCGTCGTCGCGCTGCTGCTGCTGCGTCGGCTGCCGGTGGTGCTGGCGCTGAAGCCGGCGCTGGGGATGTCCTGGCGGAGCGCGGTGTTTCTCGGCTGGTTCGGCCCGGTCGGGGTGTCGGCGCTGTTCTATCTGACGCACAGTCAGGAGCACGGGGTCGCCGACCCCCGGTTGTGGGCTGCCGGGAGCCTGGTGGTGGTGGCGAGCACGGTGGCGCACGGTGTCACCGCCGCCCCGGGCCGTCGCTGGTACGCCCGGCGGCCTTCGGCGTCCACCGGGTGAACCTGGCTCGGTGTCGCTGGCGGCCGTAGCGCCGATGGCCCCGGCCGTCGGGCCAGGGCCATCGGGAACCGCCCGACGCTGGGCGGTCGAACAGGTGCTCAGCCCGCGCTGAGGTCACGCCGGCGGAAACCGGCGACCGCCAGGGCCAGCAGCGCGGCCGCCGCCACGCCGAGACCCACCAGGTGTGCCGGATCGAGGGGCGCGTTCGGGTAGCTGCCGACCCACCAGAACGGCGAGAGGGCCTTGACCGCCGTGGGTAGCTGGAGGACCGATCCGAAGAACCGCTCCACCACGATGATCCCGCAGAACACCCACGCGAGCGCGCTCGCCCGGGGAACCCAGGCGTAGAGCGCCGCGGTGAAGGTGATCAGGACCGCGATGCCGAGCGCGAACGCACCGGCACTCTTCAGCAGGATCAGCAGACTGGTGTCGCCGCCGGAGAGGGAGGCGCCGACCCAGAGCGGCAGGGCACCGCCGGCGACGAGCAGCACGAGCGCGCCGATCCCGGCGACGCCCAGGTGCGCGAGCAGTGCGGTGGTCCTCGACGTCGGCCGGGACAGGCCCAGCCCGAGCCGGCCCTCGTCCTCCTCGGTCTGCACCCGCAGCACCGAGGCGGTGCTGAACACGGCCACGGCGAGCGCGTTGTGCAGCATCATGATGGCCAGGAACGCCAGGATCGGGTCGTCACCGAAGATGGTCTCGGTGAGTTCGTTCTGCTCGGCGATCCGCTGGAGGGCGTCACCGGAGTCCGCGCCGAGGAACAGCCCGGCGGGTCCGAACATCGCCACACACCCCACGAGCCACCACAGCAACGCCCCGCGCTGCTGGCGGACGACGAGCGCGAACGGGCTGGCCAGCGACGGCGCGGCGGCGGCGGGACCGGGCCGACCGTGCAGAAGGGCGCCCCCGAGGTCACGCCGGGACGCCAGGACGGCCCCGACGACCAGCGCCACGACGATCGCCAGCACGCTCAGGCCGAGCGGCCAGAGCCGGACGTCCGCGTACGGTCTGGTCTGCTGCGTCCAGGCGATCGGCGACAGCCAGGACAACCAGCTGCCGTGTTCCCGCTGGATGTCGCCGATGCCCCGGATCAGCACCGCGGCGGCGAGTGCCGCGAAGGCGAGGCCGGAGGCACCGCGGCTGTGCACGGTCAGTTGGCTGGTCACCGTCGTGACGGCGGCGAAGACCAGGGCGGTGAGCATCACACCGGTCAGGAGGGTGAAGGTGTCCGCCGCGGCGAGTTGCCCGGCGCTGATCATCAGCGCGCTGCCGAACAGGGCGAAGGCGGCGTCGGCGATCATCACCATGAGGAACGCCGCCACGGTGCCCGCGTGCCGTCCGATGGGCAGGGCCCGGACGAGTTCGGTGCGGCCGCTCGCCTCCTCGGCGCGCGTGTTGCGGGCGATCAGCAGGATGTTCATCGTCGCCAGGAGCGCCATCAACCACAGCGCCATCTCGTTGGCGAACATCCTGCCGATGGTGTAGTCCTCCAGCCCGTAACCCGGTCCGGCCAGCAGCGTGCCACCGGCGTTCGCGATCGAGTCGGCCCGGTTCTGCCGGTCGGCGGCGGTGGGGTAGACCGCCGCGATGGCGACCACGTAGTAACCGCAGAACGCCACCAGGGAACCCGTCCAGACCGCCAGTCGGACCCGGTTGCGTCGCAACATGAACCGCAGGAGGTAGCCGGTGCCCGCCAGGGTGGCGCTGGACGCCGGAGTTCGTGTCGTCGCGGGGCGGGTGGGCGGCGCCTGCCGAGCGATGTCGGCGGTCGGCGTGCTCATCGGGTCACCGCCTCGACGTCTCGGGGCGCCGCGGCGGCCGGTTCCGCGCCGTAGTGCCGCATGAACAGTTCCTCCAGCGACGGTGGGGTGGCCGTGAGACCGCGTACGTCCAGCCGCGACAGCGCGGCCAGGACCGCGCCGATCTGCGCGTTGTCGACGGAGAGGTCGACCTTGGTGACGTCGCCGCTGGCGGCGGTGGTGGTGACGTCGTGGACACCGGCGAGTCCGGTGATGGCCGCCGGGTCGTCGACGACCAGCGCGCTGACCGTGGTACGGGTCAGGTGGCGCAGCTCGGCGAGGGTGCCGGACTCGACCGTACGACCACTCCTGATGATCGTGACGGTGTCGCAGACCTTCTCCACCTCGCTCAGGATGTGCGAGGAGAGCAGCACCGCCCGTCCCGCGTCCTTGACCCGCTGGACGTGCTCGGTGAAGACCGCCTCCATCAGGGGATCCAGGCCGGAGGTCGGCTCGTCGAAGATGTAGAGCTCGGGGTCGATGAGAAAGGCGGCCACGAGCGCCACCTTCTGGCGGTTGCCCTTCGAGTAGGTGCGTGCCTTCTTGGTCGGGTCGAGCTCGAAGTGGTCCAGCAGGGTGGCTTTACGCTTTCGCCGCTCCGCCCGGTCGGACGTGTCGTGCAGCCGGGTCAGGTAGTCGATGGCCTCGCCGCCGGTGAGGTTGGGCCACAGGCTCACGTCACCGGGAACGTAGGCGAGCCGGCGGTGCAGGGCCACGGCGTCGCGCCAGGCGTCGCCACCGAAGAGCCGGGCGGTACCGGAGTCGCGGCGCTGCAGGCCGAGCAGCACCCGGATCGTGGTCGACTTCCCGGCGCCGTTGGGGCCGAGGAATCCGGCGATCTCACCGGGACGGACGGTCAGGTGCAGGCCGTCGAGCGCTTTGACGGAGCCGAACGACTTGCGCAGGTCGGCGATTTCGACGGGGTTCGCTGTCATTGTCACTCCCAGGGAGAGAGGCGGGTGCCGCGGTGTGAGCGTTGGCCGGTCGGTGCGGCGTGTCGACCGTGCGGCACCGGCTCGGCGATCAAGGTTCGTCGAGCCGGTGCCACGGGGGCCGAGGTGCCGGGGGTGTCCGCCCTGGCGCCCGGGCCCAACTACATAGTGAGGGATCGATGTGTCACGCGCGCTTGTTGAAGGTGGAGACCGACCACAGGTATCCGATGAACGCCAGCCCGAGACACCAGGCGACGGCTGCCAGCGCGCTACCGGTCGAGGGTTGGCCCATCAACAGCCCGCGCAGCGTCTCGATGATCGGGGTGAACGGCTGGTACTCCGCGAACTGCCGCATGCCGGCGCCCATCGAGTCCGCTGGCACGAACGCGCTGCTCAGGAACGGCAGCATGATCAGCGGTACGGTGGCGATGCCGGCCGACTCCACGGTCTTCGCGGCAAGCCCCAACGCCACGGTGAGCCATCCGGCCGCGAAGCCGAGCAGCACGATCACGCCGATCGCGGCGAGCCAGTCGACGGGACCGGCACTGGGGCGGAAGCCCAACCCGAAGGCAACTCCGATGATGGCGGCGCAGGCCACCAGGCAGCGCAGGGTGGTCATGATCACGTGCCCGGTCAGCACGGATCCCCGAGAGACGTCCATGACCTTGAAACGATTGATGATGCCTTTGGTCATGTCGGAGTTCACCTCCGTCGCGGTGGCCCCCAGCCCGTAGCTGACCGCCATCACGAGCAGGCCCGGTGTCGCGTAGTCGATGTAGCTGGAGCCGACGTCGAACGCGCCGCCGAACACCTTGACGAACATCAGCATGATCACGATCGGGAACAGGATCGCGTTGAACACCGTGGTCGGGTTGCGCAGGGTGTGCCGGAGGTTGCGGCGCAGCATGACGGTCGAGTCACCGAACGAGGTCGCGACAGTGCTCATCGGACGATCGCCTCCTCACGCGGGCGGCTGGTGGCGGAGTGCTCGGTCAGGGACAGGAAGACGTCGTCGAGGTCGGGGGTCCGGACGGCGAACTCCCGGAGCGTGATCGACTGCTCGTCGAGGCGGTTGAGCAGGGCCAGCAGCGACCGCGGCTCACCGTCGTGTGGCACCTGCAGGGTCAGCTCGTCGTCGTCCCGGGTGACGGCGCCCAGGATCCGGGCCGCCGCGTCGAGGTCGTGCACCTCGGCGAACCGCAGTTGCAGGTGTGCGCCGGGGACCTGGCGCTTGAGCTGCTCGGGGGTGCCCTGGGCGACCAGCCGGCCCTCGTTGAGGACCGCCACCTGGTCGGCGAGCTGATCGGCTTCCTCGAGGTACTGGGTGGTCAGGAAGATCGTGGTGCCGTCGGCGACCAACTCGCGGACGATGCTCCACATCGTGCGCCGGCTACGTGGGTCGAGGCCGGTCGTCGGCTCGTCCAGGAAGATGATGTCCGGGTTGCCGACGAGCGTCATCGCCAGGTCGAGCTTGCGTCGCATGCCGCCGGAGTAGGTCGAGGCGAGCTTGTCCGCGGCCGCCACCAGGTCGAAGCGTTCCAGCAGCCGCGTGACGACCGTGTCACCGGCACGCAGGTGCTTGAGGTCCGCGACCAGGCGCAGGTTCTCCCGGCCCGACAACAGCTCGTCCACCGCGGCGAACTGGCCGGTCACGCCGATGGCCGAGCGGACCTGCCTGGTCGCGGTCGTCACGTCGTGTCCGGCGACGTGCACCGTGCCGGCGTCGGCCCGCATCAGGGTCGTCAGGATGTTCACGGTCGTGGTCTTGCCTGCCCCGTTCGGGCCGAGCAGGGAGAAGACCGATCCCGCGGGGACGTCGAAGTCGATGCCGTCGAGGACCACCTTGTCGCCGTAGCTCTTGCGCAGTCCCGAAACAGAAACCGCTGAACGTCTCACTTCTCCACCGTCCTCGTCGTGTCCGAAACGCAGCGCGTTCGCCGTGATCGGGCACCGGCGTCCCTCTCAGGATGGTTCGGCTCAGCGTCTGCCGAGTAGTAAGCGTATTTGTCGCCAATGCGGTGTCTACGTCCCGAAGCCACCTATAGGGGTTGCCGGACGAGAATAGGGGCCGTCTCGGGCGGGAACGTTTCTGCGACAGGGGCCCCGTAAATGGTTGGGGGAGAGCCCTCCGGAACAGGGGTATCGCCATCCTTGACAGGTATCTGCGGCCGGCGCCTACGATGACCTGGCATTTATTCGGCGGCCGTTGAATGTCGGGCGTCATCTCGATTCGAACCCGAGTCATTCCGCGACGATCTCAAGGACGGTGGCACGTGAGCACGAACCCTTTCGATGACGAGAACGGCAGCTTCTACGTCCTGGTCAACGACGAGGACCAGCACTCCCTGTGGCCGGTCTTCGCCGAGGTGCCGGCTGGTTGGCGGGTCGTTTTCGGCGCGGACGTCAAGGCCGCCTGCCTGGAATACGTCGAGCAGAACTGGACCGACCTGCGCCCGCGGAGCCTACGGGAGGCCATGGCGGCGAACTGACCGTCGTCGTATCTCGCGGAGGAGTGGAGCGTCATGTTTGTGCCTCGCATGTACCGGGAGCCCGACCCACAGTGGATCGGGGAGTTGATTCGGCGGAATCCGCTGGCGTTGTTGATGACCAACGGTGCCGACGCGGACGGGCCGTTCGGCACCCACCTGCCGGTCATCGCGGATCCGGCCGCGGCCGCCCACGACTCGCCGGACCTGACCGGCACCACGCTGCTCGGCCACATGAACCGGGCGAATCCGCAGTGGAAGGCGCTGCGCACCGGCACGCCCGCGGTGCTCAGTTTCGCCGGCCCGCACGGATACGTCTCGCCGACGCTGTACCCGTTCACGCCAGCGGCGCCGACCTGGAACTACACGGCCGTGCAGCTGCGCGGCGTGATCGAGCCGATCGGGACCGCGGAGGAGACGCTGGCGGTGGTGCGGGCGACCGCGGGGACCCTGGAGGCCGAATTCGGAAACGGTTGGGACATGGCCGATTCGATGGGCCACTTCCGCCGCATTCTTCCCGGGGTTGGCGCCTTTCGTTTCACCGTCACCCGGTCCGAGGCGATTTTCAAGCTCAGTCAGGAACAGAACCGTGAGACGCAGGGTCAGGTGTGCCGACACTTTCAGGAAGCAGCCGGGGGGCAGCGCGAAGTGGCGGAGTACATGACCAGGATGGCCGAGCGCGGCTGAGCGGGCCGGGCGGCTGGAGGTTCGCTCGGGTGAACTCGCGCCGCCCGCCTCTGGTTTCGACAAGGATTGGGGGACATCAGTGAAGACCGTGGACGAATGCCGAACCAGACCGGTGAGCGCCGGCGGACCCGTGCAGCACGATCTCGTGGTCTCGTTCGTCGGCAACCAGGCGACGGTACGGAAGTCGGGAATGGTCTTCCCGCAGGGTCTGTCCGAGCGATCCTGGGAACAGATCGGCAGCAGTCTCCGCGAGCTGGCGAACTCGTCGGCCTGGTGGCTCGCCGATTGGCTGATCTTCGGAGAGGCCACCTACGGGTGGCGGCGGTACCGGGAGGCCATCGAGCGAACCGGCCTGGACTACCAGACGCTGCGCAACTACGCGTGGGTGGCCCGGCGGTTCGAGCAGGGCCGCCGGCGGGACACGCTCAGTTTCGCCCACCACGCCGAGCTGGCCCGCCTGGCACCGGCGGAGCAGGACTACTGGCTCCGCAAGGCGGAGCAGCAGAAATGGTCGCGCAACGAACTCCGCAAGGCGGTTCGGGCCAGCCTGGCCGAGCGCGGCGCGAACGCCGCACCCCCGGTCGCCGACGGCGAGCAGAGCCAGGGCGTCGTGCAGCTGCCAGAGGCGAGCGACGCCGAGAAACGCAAGGGCTCGACCACCAAGATCACGATCGAGCTGTCCGCGAACCAACTGGACTGCTACTCGAGGTTGGCCGCCGCGCGCGGTCTCTCCGTCGACGAATGGGTCACCCGTGTCCTCGACGCCGTCGATCGGCGCGTCGCCTGACGACGCCGCACCGTCCCCCTCGTGGTGATCCGGCATCCCCTCGGTCCCAAGTGGGTGATCCGCCGCTACCGGCTGCAGGCCGGCCGGCCACCCGTCACATCGGAGTAGGTTGATGATTCTTCCGGGTAAACGAGTACCGCTGCCCTCGGTGCCGGTGGTCCACCACCGGTTCGAGGCACACGCCGCGGACACTCCCGACGCCATCGCGGTCCACTGTGCCGGGCAGCGGTTGTCGTACCGAGACCTGAACGCCAGGGCCAACCAGTTCGCGCATCTGCTCGCCGAGCGCGGGCACGGCCCTGGTGCCAAGGTCGGTGTCTGCCTCGACTATTCGATCGACATGCTGGTCGCCATCCTGGGCACCCTCAAGGCGGGTGCGGCCTACGTACCGTTGGACCCGGCGTACCCGGCCGCACGCCTGCGACTGCTGTTGGGGCAGATACCGCAGCTCGCCGCGATCGTCGCCGCGCCCGCCACGGTCGAGCTGGTGGAGTGCGCGAACGCCCCGGTCATCGACCTGGCGCAGGCGTCCGACGCGCTGGCGGCGATGCCGGTGGTCAACCCGGACGTGCCGCTCACCGGCGAGGACCTCTGCTATGCGGTCTTCACCTCGGGCTCGACCGGTACGCCGAAGTTGACCGCCGTCCGGCACGAGAACTGGTTCAACCTCCTGAACTGGCTGACCCTCGAGTTCGACCTGCACCGTGGGTCGCACAACCTCGTGGTCAGCGCGTTCGGATTCGACCTCTCGCAGCGCAGCCTGATGATGCCGTTGTTCTGCGGCGCCACCCAGTACCTCATGGCCACTCGGAACTTCGACGCCGCGATGGCGTACCGGATGTTGTCCGAGCACGACATCCGGACGGTGAACTGCGCCTCGTCCACGCTCTACGTCCTGGTGGACTGGGAGGTCGCGAGCGGCGGAGACGCCCTCACCCGGCTGGACTACGTGCTGTTCGGCGGGGAGCCGCTGCACGTCGAACGCGTCCTGGAGTGGGCCAGGGCCGAGGGGAACACCTGCACCCTGCTGCACCAGTACGGCGTCGCCGAGTGCGCGGACGTCGCGACCTCGTACGACCTCGCCGACTATCGCAGCGACGAGCACGACGTCGCGCCGGTCGGCCGGCCCGGCTACAACACCGACATCCACATTCTCGACGAGCAGCTGCGCGGCATACCCACCGGGGAACCGGGCGAGATCTGCATCGCCGGACGTAGCGTCGGCGCGGGTTACCTGAACGGCTCGGGTCCCGAGTCGGCGCGATTCACCACGATCCAGATCCACGGCGCTCCGGTGCGGATCTACCGCACCGGTGACCGCGGTTACGTCACCGACACCGGTCAGCTCATCGTCCTGGGCCGGATCGACACGCAGGTGAAGGTACGCGGCATGCGCATCGATCCGCACGAGATCGAACGGGCGCTGGGCCGGCTGACCGGAGTCCGGCAGGCCGCCGTCGTGGTGAGCCCCGACGACTCCGGCGACTGCGAGCTGACCGCCTTCCTGGTGCCGACCGGTGCCGAGCTGGCCGACAACGACGTGCGTGCCCGCCTGCTGGAGTCCCTGCCGCGGAACATGGTCCCGGCCCGATTCCGCACCATCGCCCGACTGCCGTTGACGCCGCACGGGAAGGTCGACCGCGCGGCGCTGCTCGACGAGCTGCGGACCGGGTCACCGGCCCGATGACCGACGAAGGGAACGTGATGATCACCGAAAGAGTACACGCGATCTGGCGCCGCGAACTGGGGCGGGACGACGTGGCTGTCGACGACGACTTCTTCGCCCTCGGTGGCCAGTCGGTGATAATGGCCCGAATTCAGCGGTCCCTCATCGTCGAACTGGGTGTCGAGGTGCCAGTGGACCAGCTGTTCCGCAATCCGACGGTGGCGTCCATCTCGGCGTACATCGAATCCACGCGGGCCACGACCGGATAGCTGCACACACCGGCCTGCCGACGCTCGACAGCGGTTCTTCACGCGCTGTGTGAACGCTTATCTCACCCGGCCCCCGTCCGGGACCGTATCAATTGTGAAGCCTGGTTAAGAGAGGCGCCATGTACGACGTCATTGTCATAGGTGCCCGTTGCGCGGGTTCGCCGACGGCCATGCTGTTCGCGCGGCAGGGGTACCGGGTCCTGCTCCTGGAGAAGGCGAAGTTCCCGCAGGACACGCTCTCCTCGCACTACCTGCACTCGCAGGGCGTGGCGCTGCTCGACCGGTGGGGGCTGCTCGACGAGCTGCGCGCCACCGACGTCCAGCCCATCACCCACCAGGTGTACGAGGCACCCGGAGTGCGCGTGGAGGGGTTCTCCCTGCCGATCAACGGCCTGCGGACCACGTACGCGCCCCGGCGGTACGTCCTCGACCCCATCCTCGCGGCGGGTGCCGTGCGGGCCGGGGCGGAGTTCCAGCAGTCCTGCGCGGTCAACGACCTGATCTACGAGGACGACCGGGTCGTGGGGGTCAGGTACACCACGCCCGCCGGCGTGCAGACGACCGAACGGGCACGGCTCGTGGTCGGCGCGGACGGCATGCGTTCGCTCGTCGCCCGCAAGGTCGGCGCGCCGAACGTGATCGAGCACGCCCGGCTGACCTGCGTCTACTACAGCTACTGGGCCGGGGTGCCGGCGAACTTCGAGCTCTACGAGCGGCCCGGCCGCTGGATCGGCGTCGTACCCACGAACAACGACCTGACCCTGCTGATGACCTACTTCCCGCAGGCCGACTTCGGTGATGTCCGCAAGGCGGTGGAGCCCGCCTATCTGGAGGCGTTCCGCACGACGGCACCCGAGCTGTACGAGCGGATGCGGTCCGGCGAGCGGGTGGAGCAGCTGTACGGCACCGGGCACCAGGAGAACTACTTCCGCAAGGCGTACGGGCCCGGCTGGGTGCTGGTGGGCGACGCGGTCAACCACAAGGACTCCATCACCGCGCGTGGCATCACCGAGGCGTGGGTGCAGGCCCAGACGCTCACCGACTACGTCGGCGCGGACCTGCACGACGACCGGGAGCTGCGGTCGGCGCTGCGGCGTTACGAGCGCAGCCTGAGCAACGAGGCGCTCAACCACTACCAGGGCGCGCTCAACGTGGCCGAACTCAAGCCCGAGGGGCGCACGGACATGCTGCGCAAGCTGGTCGGTCACCAGGAGCACATCGATCGCTATTTCTCGACCCTGTCGGGGGCGATCTCCATCGACGACTTCTACAACGAGGAACTTCTGGCTCTGCTCGACCAGGACTGACTGACGTTCTGCTCCCCAGGTTCGCCGATTTGGAGAAACAATGATTCCGTTGTCGTTCGCGCAGCGCCGGTTGTGGTTTGTGGACCGGTTCGAGGGGCCGTCGCCGACCTATAACGGCGCTTTCGCCTTGCGGTTGACCGGTGAGCTGAACGTCGGTGCGCTGGAGTCAGCGCTCCGGGACGTCATCGACCGGCACGAGGTACTCCGTACGGTGATCGTCGAGGGCGACGACGGGATCCCGTATCAGGAGGTGCTGCCGTCCGGAGCCAGGCCCTTCGCCCTGCCGGCCGTGCAGGTCGCGGAGGCGGACCGGCCGGCGGCGGTCGACGAGGTGGCCAAGGAGACCTTCGACCTGGCCACCGACCCACCGATCCGCGCCCGGCTGCTGCGCACCGGACCTGAGGTGCACACCCTCGTCCTGGTGGTGCACCACATCGCCCTGGACGGGGAGTCGTTGGGGCCGCTGCTGCGCGATCTGAGCACCGCGTACGCGGCGCGTCGCCAGGGCCGGGCGCCGCAGTGGGAGCCGCTGCCGCTGCAGTACGCCGACTACACGCTGTGGCAGCAGGAGATGCTCGGTGACGAGTCCGACCCGGACAGCGTGGCCGCCCGGCAGTTGGCGTACTGGCGTGCGGCCCTCGACGGTCTGGCACAGCCCCTGGCGCTGCCGACGGACCGGCCCCGTCCGCGGGTGATGCGCTCGCACGGCGACCTGGTGCAGTTCCCGATCGAACCCGAGCTGCTCGCGGCCGTGCAGCGACTCGTGGCCGAGCAGGACGTCACGGTCTCGATGGTCATGCACTCCGCGCTGGCGGTGCTGCTGCGCCACCTGGGCTGCGGCGACGACGTGCCGATCGGCGCGCCCATCGCCGGCCGGGTCGACGAGGAGCTGCGTGACCTGGTCGGGTTCTTCGTCAACACCTGGGTGCTGCGGGTCGACCTCAGCGGCAACCCGACCTTCCGTCAGCTGCTCGACCGGGTGCGTGATCGCTGCCTGGGCGCCTACGACAACCAGGACCTTCCGTTCGAACGACTGGTGGAGCTGCTGAACCCGGACCGCTCCACCGCGTACCACCCGTTCTTCCAGGTGATGCTCGCCTGGCAGGAACCCCTGGGCGAGCTCCGTTTCGCCGGTCTGCGGACCGAGTCGGAGACCCTGGAGACGGGAACGGCCAAGTTCGACCTGTTCTTCAACATCATCCCGGACGGTTCCGGTGGCGCCGGCGTCCGCCTGGAGTACGCCACCGACCTGTTCGACCGGCAGACGGTCGAGGACGTCGCCGCCCGCTTCACCCGCGTGCTGCGCCAGCTCGTCGCCGACCCGGACCGCGACGTCGACCGGACCGACGTGCTCGCGCCGGCCGAACGCGACAGGTTGCTCACCCGGTTCAACGACACCGCCACGACCGTCGACGAGCAGACGATCCCGGAGCTGGTCCGGCTTCAGACCGCCCGCACCCCGGACGCGGTGGCGGTCGTGTCTGCCGGCCGGACGCTCACCTACCGCGAACTCGACGACCGGGCCGAGCGTCTCGCCCGGGAACTGCGGCGGCGCGGGGCCACCCCGGAGGACCTGGTCGTGCTGGCGGTGCCGCGCTCGGCGGACCTGGTGGTCGGCCTCCTCGGGATCCTCAGGTCCGGTGCCGGGTACCTGCCGATGGACACGCGGTACCTGGGCGCCCGGGCCGCGGGCGTACTGGCCGAGGCGCGTCCGCGTTTCGCCGTCACCGACACCGCGACCTCGGCGGAGCTGCCTTGCGACGACATGTCGGTGGTCAACCTCGACGAAAGCGACAAGTGGGCCGCGCCCGACGGGACCACCCCGGTGCGGCCGCCGGCCGCCGACAACCTCGCGTACGTCATGTACACCTCGGGCTCCACCGGCCGGCCGAAGGGCGTCGCGATCACCCACCGCAACGTCGTCAACGGGGTGCGGGCGTTGACCCGCCGCCTGGACGCGCCACCCGGCTGGCGGATGCTCGCCGGCACCTCGGTCAACTTCGACGTCTCGGTCTTCGAGCTGCTCACCACGTTGTCCACCGGCGGCACCGTCGAGGTGGTGCCCGACGCGCTGGCACTCGCCGAGCGCGACGGCTGGGACGGGCACGTGGTCAGCGCGGTGCCGTCGGTGCTCGGCGAACTGACCGCCCACCTGGACCGGGCACCGAACGTCCGGACCGTCGTGCTCGCCGGTGAGGTGCTGCCCGGCCGCCTGATGCGGCAGATCCGCGAGGTCCGGCCCGACGTGCAGATCGTCAACTCGTACGGGCAGAGCGAGAGCTTCTACGCCACCACCTTCTCCCTGCCCGCGAACCAGGACTGGACGCACAGCGACGTCGCGCCCATCGGCACCCCGCTGGACAACGTGCGCGCCTACGTGCTGGGTCCGGGACTCGTGCCGGTACCGCAGGGGGTGCTCGGTGAGCTGTACGTCGCCGGCGCCTCGCTCGGGCGCGGCTACCACGGCCAACCGGGCCTGACCGCCGAACGCTACGTGGCCAACCCGTTCGGCCCGGCCGGCGAGCGGATGTACCGCACCGGCGACCTGGTCCGCTGGCGGGCCGACGGCCAACTGGAGTGCGTCGGTCGCGACGACAGCCAGGTCAAGGTGCGCGGTTTCCGCATCGAGACGGCCGAGGTGGAGGCGGCCTGCACGCAGCATCCCGGCATCAGCGAGGCCGTCGTGATCACCCGCGAGGTCCCCGGCGGCGGTCGGCGGCTCGTCGCCTACGTGGTCCACACCGGCGACGGTGGGGTCGGCGACGACGGTGCCGGCGGCATCGGCGACGTCGACGTGCAGGCCGGCGCCTCCGCGGCCGAGCTGCGCGAGTTCGTCGCGGCCCGGCTGCCCGACTACATGGTGCCGTCGGCCTTCGTCGCCCTGAGCCGACTTCCGGTCGGCCCGACCGGCAAGTTGGACCGCGCTGCCCTGCCCGAACCGGAGTTCTCCGGCGGGACCTACCGGGCGCCGCGCACCGAGGCCGAGTCGATCATCGCCACGGCGTACGCGGACGTGCTCGGGGTCGACCGGGTCGGTATCGACGACGACTTCTTCGGCATCGGCGGGGACAGCCTGCGCTCGATCCAGGTGGTCGCCCGGGCCCGGGCGCGTAACCTGCACCTCACCACCCGGGAGATCTTCGAGGGCCGCACCGTGGCCCGGCTCGCCGAGCTGGCGAGCGCCCGAAGTGACCGCACCCCCGCGCTCGTCGAGCACGCCGGTGGCGGCGTCGGCCCGATGGTGCTGCCCCCGGTGGCCCGGCAGGTGTTCGAACACGGCGGCGCGATCGACCGCTTCGCCATGGCCATGACGCTCGAGCTGCCGGTCGGCATCGACGCGGACGGGCTGACCGCGACGCTGGACGCCGTCCTCGACCGGCACGACCTGCTGCGTGCGCGGCTGGTCCGCGACGGCGACCTCAGCCTCGACGTCCGCCCACCGGGCAGCGTACGAGCCGGCGACCTGCTGCACCCGGTCGCCTGCGACGGCAACTGGGCGGCGCCGTCCGCGCTGGCGCGGGCGCAGGCGGAACTGCAGACCGCGCTCGATCGGCTCGACCCGGAAGCCGGGATCATGGCCGACTTCGTCTGGTTCGCCGCGACCGACGGCACCGGCCGACTGCTCGTCGTGCTGCACCACCTGGTCGTGGACGGTGTCTCCTGGCGCATCCTGATGTCGGACCTCGCCGAGGCGTGGCACCACGTCCGCGCCGGACGCCCGGCCGACCTGCCCGCGGTGGGCACGTCGGCTCGCCGGTGGACCGCCGCCCTGGCCGACGAGGCGCTCTCCCCGCAGCGGGAAACCGAGTTGGCGTACTGGCGTGACCTGCTGGAGCTGCCGAACCCGCCGCTGGGACAGCGGATGTTCGACCCGGCGGTGGACCTGATGGGCACCGTCGACACCGTGCGGCTGCGGCTGCCCGCCGAGGTCACCGACGTCGTGCTGACCGAGCTGCCGGCGGCCTTCCGGGCGACCGGGACCGATGTGCTGCTCGCCGCGCTGGCCCTGGCCCTCGACCGGTGGCGCGGTGCGCCGCAACCCACCGTGGTTCGGCTGGAGGGGCACGGCCGCGAGGAGGACGTGGTGCCCGGTGCGGACCTGTCCCGGACCATGGGGTGGTTCACCAGCATGTACCCGGCCCGGGTGGCGGTACCCGGGGTCGACCTCGCCGACGTGCTGGTCGGCGGTCCGGCCGCCGGTACGGCGATCAAGCTGGTCAAGGAGCAGTTGCGCGAGGTTCCCGACAAGGGGCTGGGCTACGGACTGCTGCGCTACCTCAACCCGGAGACCGGGGAGCAACTTGCCGACTACCCGCCACCGCAGATCGGCTTCAACTACCTCGGCCGGATCTCCGACACGGACGTGCCCGAACACCTGCGTGCCCACGGGTGGGTGCCGGCGTCCTGGTCCACCGAGCTGATCGCGATGCCCGATCCGGACCTGCCCGCCCTGTCCGCACTGGAGGTCAACTCGGTCGCCGTGGACACCGCCGACGGCACCCAGCTGCAGACGATCTTCATGTTCCCGTCCGGGGTGTTGTCCCGGGAGCGGGTCACCGAACTGGCCGACCTGTGGGCCGACGTGCTGCGGGGCATGGCCGCGTACGCCGCCCGTACGCCCGTCGGTGGCCTCACTCCCTCGGACGCCCCGCTGGTCTCGGTCCGGCAGGACGAGATCGAGGGCTGGGAGCAGCGCTACGGCCGGCTGGCCGAGGTGTGGCCGCAGGCACCGGGCCAGTCCGGCATCCAGTTCCAGGCCGCGCTCGCCGACGACACCTTCGACGTCTACCACATGCAATTCGTGCTGCACCTGTCCGGACCCGTCGAGCCCACGAGGATTCGGTCGGCCGGACAGGCGTTGCTGCGCAGGTACCCGAACCTGCGCTCCGCGTTCCTCACCGCGACCGACGGCGATCCCGTCCAGGTCGTACCGGAACACGTCGCCCTGCCCTGGCGGCACATCGACCTGACGGGGCAGGGCGACGCGGAACAGAACGCCGCGCTGGACCGCCTGCTGGCCGAGGACCGGGCCGACCGGCTCGACCCCACCCGGCCGCCGCTGCTGCGCCTGGCCCTGCTCACCTGCGGACCGCAGCGGGCCAAGCTGGTCATCACGGCCCACCACACCCTGTTCGACGGTTGGTCGTCACCTCTGGTGATCAAGGATCTGGTCCAGCTCTACGCCGACAACCAGGCGCTGCCACCGGTGCGCGACTACGGCGACTACCTGGCCTGGCTGTCCCGCCAGGACCGCGAGGAGTCGGCCGCCCGGTGGCAGGCCGAACTCGCCGGCTTCGACCAGCCGACCATCGTGGCACCGGACACCCCGATCGCCGAGGAGGCCTCCGCTCTCGGGCGCGTCGAGGTGCCGTTCTCGATCGACCAGGGACGCGAGCTCGCCGGGCGGGCCGCGCAGCTCGGGGTCACCCTGAACACCCTGCTGCAGGGCGCGTGGGCGATCCTGCTGTCGAAGCTGACCGGCCGGCCGGACGTGGTGTTCGGCGCCGCGGTCAACGGTCGCCCGGCGGAACTGACCGGCTCCGACGAGATGGTCGGCCTGTTCATCAACACCCTGCCGACCAGGGCCCACTGCCGGCCGTACGACAGCATCGGCGAGGTCGTCACCGAGCTGCAGAACCGGCAGGTCGCGCTGCTCGACCACCACTACTACGGGCTGGCCGACATCCAGCGGGGCACCGGGCTGCCCGCCCTGTTCGACACGATCGTCGTGTTCGAGAACTATCCGATCGACCGGGTCGGCATCGTCGAGGCGAACACCGCCGCCGGTTTCACCATCGACCGCATCCGGCCGCTCGCCGGCTCGCACTACCCGCTGACGCTCAACTCCTCCGACCCCTATCTGCGGCTCTCCCTCGACTACCAGACCAACCTGTTCGACCGGGACGCGGCCGAGGTGATCGCCGCGCGACTCGTCCGGGTGCTGGAGCAGATGCTCGACGACCCGACGACCGCCGTCGGCGCCGTGGACGTGCTCTCCGACCACGAGCGGGACTGGTTGCTGCGGAAGGTCAACGACACCGCACACCCGGTGCCCGCGGACACGCTTCCCGGCGCGTTCGAGGCCCAGGTGGAACGCGACCCGGACCGGCTGGCGCTGATCCACGAGCGGGAGAACCTGACGTACGGCGAGTTCAACCGGCGCGCCAACCAGTTGGCGCACTGGCTGGTCGACCAGGGCGCCGGACCCGAGCAGCTGGTCGCGGTGCGGATTCCCCGCTCGGTGGACCTGCTGGTCGCGATCTACGCGGTGGTCAAGGCCGGCGCGGCCTATCTGCCGCTGGACACCGAGCTACCGGCCGACCGGGCCCGCAAGGTGTTGGACAGCGCGCGGCCGCTGCTGGTGCTCGACCAGGACCTGCCCGACGTGTCCGGCCACCCGACGGAGAACCCACGGCGCACGCTGTCGCCCGACCACGCCGCGTACGTCATCTACACCTCCGGCTCGACCGGTGTGCCCAAGGGCGTGCAGGTGACGCACCGGGCGATCATGAACCGGCTCAGGTGGGGCCTGGCGCACTTCGACGTCGGCGCCGAGGACCGCGTGCTGCTGAGCACCACCGCGAGCTTCGACGTGTCGGTGCCGGAGCTGTTCGCAGCGCTACAGGTCGGCGCCGCCGTCGTGATCGCCCGGCCGGACGGACGCCGGGACCCCGCCTACCTCAGTGACCTGATCCAGCGGGAACGGGTGACGGGAGCGGACTTCGTGCCCTCCCTCCTGGACGCCTTCCTCACCGAGCCCACGGCCAAGGAGTGCGACAGCCTGCGCTGGATCGAGGTCGCGGGGGAGGCGTTCCCCGCCGCCCTGGCCAACGCGGCGGTCGACCTGCTGCCCGGCTGCGAGGTGCACAACCTGTACGGTCCGACCGAGGCCGCGGTCGAGGTCACGGCGTGGCGGCACGTGCCGGGCGCGGACCGGGTGCCCATCGGCGCGCCGGTGTGGAACACCCAGGTGTACGTGCTCGACGGGTCGCTGCGCCCGGTCGCGCCCGGAGTGGTCGGCGAGTTGTACCTCGCCGGCGCCGGGCTGGCCCGCGGCTACCTGGGACAGACCGGGCTGACCGCCGGCCGGTTCGTCGCCTGTCCGTTCGGCGCCCCCGGGTCCC
Organism: Micromonospora palythoicola; assembly: GCF_036689795.1. Lineage (NCBI taxonomy): Bacteria > Bacillati > Actinomycetota > Actinomycetes > Micromonosporales > Micromonosporaceae > Micromonospora > Micromonospora palythoicola. Next base: position 55,135 of record NZ_JBAGKI010000004.1, read on the forward strand.
GGATGTACCGCACCGGCGACCTGGTGTGCTGGAACCAGGACGGCCAGATCGAGTACCTCGGTCGGTCCGACTTCCAGGTCAAGGTTCGCGGGTTCCGCATCGAGCTGGGCGAGATCGAGCAGGTGCTCACCGCACTCCCGCAGGTCGGCACCGCGGTGGTGGTGCTGCGCGAGGACCGCCCCGGCGACCAACGGCTCGTCGCGTACGTCGTACCGGCCACCGCGGCCGCGGACGCCGCGCGGCTGGACCTGACGGCGCTCACCGAGCAGGCCCGGCAGAGCCTGCCCGAGTACATGGTCCCCTCGGCGATCGTCCCGCTGGACGGACTTCCCCTGACGTCGAGCGGCAAGCTCGACCGCAACGCACTTCCCGCCCCGGAGCAGTCCACCGCCGCGACCGGGCGGGGACCGCGTGACCACACCGAGGAGGTCCTCTGCCGGCTCTTCGCCGAACTGCTCGGGGTGGACGAGGTCGGCATCGACGTCGACTTCTTCGAGCACGGCGGCCACTCCCTGCTGGCCACTCGCCTGATCGGCCGCATCCGCAAGGAGCTCAAGGTCGACGTCAAGGTCACCATGGTCTTCCGCAGTCCGACTGTCGCCCAGCTGGCGGCGCAGATCGAGAAGCTCTCCACCTCAAGTCGCCCTCAGCTGCGCCCGATGAACGTGTAGGAGTGCGTCGATGATCCCGTTGTCCTTCGCCCAACGCCGGATGTGGTTCCTCCACCGCCTGGAGGGCGCGTCCGCGACGTACAACATCCCGTTCGTCCTGCGCCTGAGTGGGCCACTGGACACGGCGGCGCTGTGCGCGGCCTTCACCGATGTCATCGCCCGGCACGAGAGCCTGCGTACCCTCATCGTCGAGAACGCGGACGGCACCCCCGAACAGCGGGTGCTGTCACCCGAGGAGGCGGTCTTCCAGAGCCGGTTCCTCACCGTCGCCCGCGACGCCTCGCACGCCGCGGTGCAGGCCGCGGTACGCCAGGGGTTCGACCTGCAGACGCAGATTCCGCTGCGGGCCACCATCTTCCAGGAGGCTCCGCAGGAGCACCTGGTGGCGTTCGTGTTCCACCACATCGCCGCGGACGGGGCGTCGATGGGGCCGTTCCTGCGGGACCTGGTGACGGCGTACTCGACCCGGCTGCGGGGTGCCGCACCACAGTGGGCCCCGCTGCCGGTGCAGTACAAGGACTACACGATCTGGCAGCAACAGCTGCTCGGTGACGAGTCCGACCCCGACAGCATCGCCGCCGCGCAGGTCGAGTACTGGCGTGCGGAGCTGGCCGACGTGCCGCAACCGTTGCACCTGCCGCTGGACCGGCCGCGTCCGACGGCCGCCAGCCACCAGGGCGGTCACGTCGACTTCGAGCTGGACGAGGAACTGCTCACCGGAGTCGCCAAGATCGCCGCGCAGCACGGCGGCACGGCCCCGATGGTCGCCCAGGCCGCGCTGGCGGTGCTGCTGCACCATCTCGGCGCCGGCAACGACCTGACGATCGGCAGCCCGATCGAGGGGCGCGCCGACGAGCAACTCGACGACCTGATCGGCTTCTTCGCCAACACCTGGGTGCTGCGCGTCGACCTGTCCGGCAACCCGACGTTCGAGGATCTGCTCAGGCAGGTCCGGGACCGGGCCCTGGCCGCCTACGACAACCAGGACGTACCGTTCGAGCGTCTGGTGGAGCTGCTGAGCCCGGACCGGACCACCGCCTACCAGCCGCTGTTCCAGGTGATGCTGGCCTGGCAGTTCGAATGGGCGCAGGTCGAGCTTCCGGGGCTGCGGGTCACCCCGGTACCGGCGGGCACCGGGACCGCGAAGTTCGACCTCTTCTTCAACATCGTCCCGGCCCCGGCCGGCGGTGCCTACGGGCGGCTGGAGTACGCGACCGAGCTGTTCGACCCGGCCACGGCCGAGCACCTGGTCGACCGCTATCTGCGGGTGCTGCGGCAGGTGGTCGCCGATCCCGCGGCGCGACTCGCGGCGGTGGACCTGCTCACCGACGCCGAGCGGGACCGGCTGGCCCGGCTGAACCGGACGACGGCACCGGTGCCGGACGCCACGGTCGCGGAACTGGTCGCCGCCCAGGTGGTCCGCACCCCGGACGCGACGGCGGTGGTGTGCGGACCGACCACGGTGTCGTACCGGGAACTCGATGTCCGCGCGAGCCGGCTGGCCGCGCTGCTGCGGCAGCGCGGTGTCGGACCGGACACCGTGGTCGCCGTGGCCCTGCCACGATCGGTGGACCTGGTGGTCACGCTGCTGGGCGTGCTCAAGGCCGGCGGGGCCTACCTGCCGGTCGACCCGGCCTATCCGGCCGGACGGGTCGCCCTCCTGCTCGAGGCCGCCCGACCGGCCCTGGTGGTGACCGACGCCGCGACGGCGACGGTGGTCACCGGCGCGCCGTCGGTGCTGCGGCTCGACGACCTGTGCCTGGACGGCCCGGCGGCGCAGCTGCCGGAGACCGGTGTGCGGCCGGATCATCTCGCGTACGTGATGTTCACCTCCGGGTCGACCGGCGTGCCCAAGGGGGTCGCGGTCACCCACGGCGGTGTGGTCAACGGCGTGTGGGACCTGCGCCGCCGGGTGGGGGTCGAGGCGGGCTCCCGGATGCTGGCGGCGACGTCGGTGAACTTCGACGTCTCGGTGTTCGAGATCTTCACCGCGCTGACCACCGGCGCGAGCATCGAGATCGTCCGTGACGTGCTCGAACTCGCCGAACGTGGCGGCTGGTCGGGAACCACCGTCAGCGCCGTGCCCACGGTGTTCTCCGCCCTGCTGGATCAGCTCGGTTCGGGCCCTGCGGCACGTCCCGCGCTCGACGTGGAAACCGTCGTGTTCGCCGGTGAGGCGCTCTCGGCGGATCTGGTTCACGACGTCCGGCGGGCCCTGCCCGGCGTCCGCGTCGTCAACGCGTACGGGCAGACGGAGAGCTTCTACGCCACCACCTACCCGGTTCCGCCGCAGCTGGCCGGCGCCGAAGCGGTGCCGATCGGAGCGCCCCTGGCCAACATGCGCGCCTACGTGCTGGGGCCCGAACTCGCTCCGGTCGCGCCCGGCGTGATCGGTGAGCTGTACGTCGGTGGCCGGCTCGCCCGCGGCTACCACCGCGACGGCGGGTCGACCGCCGAGCGGTTCGTCGCCTGCCCCTTCGGCCCGGCCGGTGCGCGCATGTACCGGACCGGCGACCTGGCCCGGTGGGACGACGACGGTCACCTGCGGTACGCGGGACGCGTCGACACGCAGGTGAAGGTGAACGGCATCCGGGTCGAGCCGACCGAGATCGAGGCCGTCCTCGCCCGGCACCCCGAGGTCGGCCGGGCGGCGGTGACCGTGTGCGAGGACCACAGCGGCCGGGCCCGGCTCGTCGGCTACGTGGCGCCGCCGGAGAGCCCCACCGGTAGCGCTGCGCGACGGGTGGCCGACCTGTCCCAGGCGCAGCTGCGCGCGTTCGCGGCCGACCGGCTGCCGGACTACCTGGTCCCGACCCAGTTCGTGGTGCTGGACCGGCTGCCGTTGACGGCGAGCGGAAAGCTGGACCGGGGCGCGTTGCCCGTGCCGGAGTTCACCGGCACCGAGCATCGGGCGCCACGCAGCGCGGTGGAGCAGCTGCTGGCCGAGGTGTACGCCGACGTCCTCGGCGCCGGGCCGGTGGGCATCGACGACGACTTCTTCACCAGCGGCGGCGACAGTATCCGTTCCATCCAGGTCGCCGCGCGGGCCAAGACGCGTGGGCTGGTCGTCAGCCCACGGGAGATCTTCGAGCACCGCACCGTCGCCCGGCTCGCCGAACTGGTCGACGGCCGGGCGGACGAGGAGCCGGTGACCCTGGCCGAGCTTCCGGGCGGCGGCGTGGGCTGGGCGCCGTTGCCGCCGACGGCGGCGCACGTGCTCGCGCTGGGCGGGGGTGTCGGCCGGTTCTGCATGTCCGCGATGCTCACCCTGCCCGAGGGCATCGACCGGGCCGGACTCGTCGCGACGCTGCAGGCCGTGCTGGACCGGCACGACGTGCTGCGGTCCCGGCTCGACCGGGCCGGGTCGGGCCTCGTCATGGCGGCCGTGGGCACCGTGGACGCCGACGTGTTGCTGCGCGACGTCGTCCTGGGCGACGCCGATGCGCGGGTGGAGTTGGACGCGGCCGCGGACCGGCTGGACCCGGACGCGGGCGTGATGGCCCAGTTCGTGCGATTCACCTCCGACACGGACGTGGACCGGCTGCTGATCGTGCTGCACCACCTGGTCGTCGACGGGGTGTCGTGGCGGATCCTGGTCCCGGACCTGGCAGCCGCCTGGCAGCGGATCAGTGGCGGCCGGCCCATCCCACCGGCGGCGGTGGGCACCTCGCTACGGCGGTGGATGTGCGGGCTGGCCGATGCCGCGACCAGCCCGCAACGAGTGGCGGAACTGCCCGTCTGGCAGGAGATCCTGCGGGCCGACGAGCCGGTGCTGGGCGCCCGTCCGCTCGATCCGGCCCGCGACGTCGCGGCCACCGTGGACACGTTGCGCGTCCAGGTGCCGCCGGAGGTCACGCAGACCCTGCTGACCACCGTGCCCACGGTGTTCCGGGCCGGTGTGGACGCCGGCCTGCTGGCCGGCCTGGCGCTGGCGCTGAGCCGCTGGCGTGCGACCCGGGGCGGGTCGGGCACCTCGACGCTGGTGCGGCTGGAGGGGCATGGCCGGGCCGAACACGTGGTCCCCGGCGCCGACCTGTCGAGCACCGTCGGCTGGTTCACCGCGATGTTCCCGGTGCGGCTGGACCTGGCGGGCGTCGACGTGATGGACGCGTTCGCCGGTGGTCCGGCCGCCGGCCGGGCGATCAAGGCGGTCAAGGAGCAGCTACGGGCCGTGCCGGACAACGGCACGGGTTACGGCCTGCTGCGCCACCTGAACCCGGACACCGCGAGCGCACTGGCCGGGGCACGTGAGCCGCAGATCGGTTTCAACTACCTGGGCCGCTCCTCCGGCGCGGACATCCCGGAGCACCTGCGCGGCCTGGGTTGGGCGCCGGACACCGCGTACCGGGATCTGATCGCCGCACCGGACCCGGACATGCCGGCGTTGTCGGCGCTGGAGATCAACGCTGTCGCCGCGAGCACCGCCGACGGTGACGAGTTGACCGCCTACTTCGGTTTCCCCACCGGCGTGCTCGACCGCGACGAGGTGACCGAACTGGCCGGGCTGTGGGTCGACGCGCTGACCGCCCTGGCGCGCCACGCCACCACCCCCGACGCCGGGGGGCTGACCCCGAGCGACGCGCCCCTGGTCGCGGTGAGCCAGGCGGAGATCGACGCGTGGGAGAACCGTTTCGGTGCGCTGGCCACCGTCTGGCCGACCACGCCGGTGCAGTCCGGGATGTTGTTCCACACCATGCTGGCCGGGTCGTCGTTCGACGCGTACCACATGCAGCTGGTCTTCCACCTGTCCGGCGCGGTCGACCCGGAGCGGATGCGCCGGGCCGCGCAGGCGTTGCTGGGACAGCACGCCAGCCTCCGGGCCGCCTTCGTCGACCGTGCGGACGGCGGGGTGGTGCAGGTGGTGCCGCAGGAGGTGGCCCTGCCGTGGCAGTACCACGACCTGACCACGTTCGGCGAGGCGGAGCGGACCGACAGGTTCGAGCGCTTCCTCGCCCACGACCGGTCCGCGCACTTCGACGTGGGCAGCCCACCGCTGATCCGGATGGCCCTGGTCGTCACGACACCGGGCCGCGCGGAACTGGTGCTGACCGCCCACCACGTGCTGATCGACGGTTGGTCCATGCCGCTGCTGATGCGGGACCTGCTGCTGCTCTACGCCTCCGGCGGCGACCCGGCCGGGTTGCCCGCGTCCGGTGACTTCGGTGAGTTCCTGCGCTGGCGCGCCCAGCAGGACGACGCGGAGTCCGCGCGGGTGTGGGCGGCCGAGCTGGCCGGGATCGAGGAACCCACCCTGTTCGCTCCCGGCTCGGACCAGGTGGCCGTCGAGGGGGTCGGTCAGCTCGCCGTCGCGCTCGACCCGGACGAGGCGCAGGCCCTCGTCCGGCGGGCAGCCGAGTGGGGCATCACCGTCAACACCCTGGTTCAGGGTGCCTGGGCGCTGCTGCTCGGCCAGCTCACCGGCCGCCGGGACGTGTTGTTCGGCGCGACCGTCTCCGGGCGTCCGCCCGCGGTGTCCGGTGTCGACTCGACGGTCGGCATGTTCATCAACACCCTTCCGGTACGCGTCGAGTACGCGCCCGGCGACACCGTCGCGGCGGTCCTCACCCGGCTGCAGGGTCGGCAGGCCCGCCTGCTGGAGCACCACTACTACGGGTTGACCGAGATCCAGCAGGCGGTCGGCCTGCCGTCGCTGTTCGACACGCTCGTAGTCTTCGAGTCCTACCCGGTCGACCGGGACGCGCTCGACGCCGCCACCGACGCCGCGGACGGTGTCGCCTTCACCGGGCTGCGCCCGTCGACGGCCACCAACTATCCGCTGACCCTGATGGCGGCGGCGGATCCGCAGCTCCAACTGCTCCTGCAGTACGCGCGGGGTGTCTTCGGCCCGGAGGTGGTGCAGACGTTGGCGGCGCGTCTCGCCCGGGTGCTGCGGCACATGGTGGCCACCCCGAGCCTGACCGTCGCGCAGCTCGACATCCTGGACCCGGCGGAACGCCACCTGCTGCTCACCGAGGTCAACGACACGGCCACGCCGACGCCGCGGACCACGATCGTCGGGCTCGTCGAGGCCCAGGCGGCGCGGACCCCGGACGAGGTCGCCGTTGTCGCCGGGGGCGAGTCGCTCACGTACCGCGAGTTGACCGCCCGGGCCGCCCGCCTGGCGGACGAGCTGTCCGGCCGCGGCGTGGGTCCGGAGTCGGTGGTGGCGGTGTCGCTGCCGCGCTCGGCGGATCTGGTCGTCGCCCTGCTGGCGATCCTGCGGGCGGGCGGCGCGTACCTGCCGGTCGACCCCCGGTATCCCAGCGCCCGCACCGCCGCCATCCTCGGGGAGGCCCGGCCCTGCCTGGTCCTGACCGACTCCGCGACGGTCGCGGTGCTGCCGGAGCACGACGCGCCGGACGTCCTGCTCGACACGCTCGACCTGACCGGCGAGCACACCGGTGGTGAACCGCGGGTCCAGGCACAGCAGCTGGCGTACGTGATGTACACCTCCGGCTCCACGGGCCGGCCCAAGGGGGTGGCCATCACGCACGCCAACCTGGTCAACGGGGTGCTGCGGCTCGCCTCCCGGGTGGGCCTGGCGCCCGGCAAGCGGCTGCTCGCCGGCACCTCGGTGAACTTCGACGTCTCGGCGTTCGAGATCTTCACGACCCTGGCCTCCGGCGGCGTCGTCGAGGTGGTCCGGGACGTGCTGGCCCTGGCCGAGCCGGCGGGTTGGCACGGCAGCGTCATCTCCACCGTGCCGTCCGCCTTCGCCGAACTCGTCGGCGAGATCGCCGGCCGGACCAGCGTGGAGACCGTGGTCTTCGCCGGTGAGGCCCTCCCCGTCTCGCTGGTGGAGAAGACCCGGCAGGCCTTCCCCGGGGTACGTGTGGTGAACGCCTACGGGCAGAGTGAGTCGTTCTACGCCACCACCTGCACGGTCGCCGAGGACGCGGCGCACCCGGCGGGGAGCGTGCCGATCGGCACGCCGCTGGGCAACATGCGGGCCTACGTCCTGGGCCCGGGCCTGGCGCCGGTACCGCCGGGGGTGGTCGGCGAACTGTACGTCGGCGGCAGCGTCGGTCGTGGCTACCACGGCCGGGCCGGCCTGACCGCCGAGCGCTTCGTCGCCGATGCCTTCGGCCCGCCCGGTGCCCGGATGTACCGCACCGGCGACCTGGCCCGGTGGAACGACGACGGGCAACTGGAGTACGCGGGCCGGGGTGACGCCCAGGTGAAGGTGCGCGGCTTCCGGATCGAGCCGGGCGAGGTCGAGACGGTTGTCGGCGCGCACCCGGCGGTCGACCAGGCCGTCGTGGTGTCCCGGCCGGGCGCGGGCACCGGCGCCCGGCTCGCCGCCTACGTCGTGGCCGCGGGCGAGGTCGACGCCGCGGAACTCGGCCGGTACACCGCCGAGCGGTTGCCGGAGTTCATGGTGCCCGCCGCCTTCGTGCTGCTGGACCGGCTGCCGTTGCTGGCCAACGGCAAGCTCGACCGGTCCGCGCTGCCCGAGCCGGAGTTCGGCGGAACCGACTACCGGGGGCCGCGCACCCCACGGGAGGAGTGCCTGACCAGGCTCTTCGCCGAGGTGCTGGGGTTGGAGCGGGTCGGCGTCGACGACGATTTCTTCGATCTGGGCGGGCATTCGCTGCTCGCCACCCGGCTGATCAGCCGGGCCCGGGCGGAGACCGGCGCGGAGATCCCCATCCGCACGATCTTCGACCGGCCCACGGTGGCCGCGCTCGCCGAATGGCTGGACCGGGCGGGACTGGAAGCACCGGCAGCTCCGCGTCGCCCTCGCTTGCGCAAGATGACCGTAGAGGAGTAAGCACATGATTCCGTTGTCCTTCGCCCAGCGCCGCTACTGGTATCTGCACCAACTGGAGGGTGGCGAGACCTGGAACATGTCGGCGGCCCTGCGGCTGACCGGGGACCTGGACCTGTCCGCGATGGACGCGGCGATCAGGGACGTGGTCGAGCGGCACGAGATCCTGCGCACCACCTACGTGGTGGACGACCAGGGCGAGCCGTACCAGCGGATCCTGCCGGTGGCGGAGGCGCTGGCCCGGGTGGAGACGCCGGTGCTGGAGGTGCCACCGGAGGAGGTGTCCGGTGCGGTCGACCGCGCGGTCGCGCACACCTTCGACCTGGCGACCGAGGTTCCGTTCCGGACCAGCCTGATCCGCTCCTCGCCCCGTGAGCACGTCCTCGTCCTGGCCATCCACCACATCGCCACCGACGGCAGCTCCAGTTTCCCGCTGGCCCGGGACCTGGCCACGGCCTACGGCGCCCGGCGGGCCGGTCGGGCCCCGGCGTTCGAGCCGCTGCCGGTGCAGTACAAGGACTTCACGCTGTGGCAGCGGGAGGTGCTCGGTGACCTGAAGGATCCGAACAGCCTCGCCGCGGCCCAGCTGGAGTACTGGCGCAAGGAACTCACCGGCGTACCACAGCCGCTGAACCTGCCGCTGGATCATCCACGGTCGGCGGACCTGAGCACCGACGGTGACGCGGTGGCCTTCGTGGTGCGGCCCGCCGTCACCGCCGGGCTGGAACGCCTCGCCGCCGAGCGTGGCATGACCATGTCGATGATCGTGCAGGCCGCGCTGGCGGTGCTGCTGAGCAAGCTCGGCGGCGGCGAGGACGTGCCGATCGGGTCCCCGATCGCCGGGCGGACCGACGAGGCGCTGGCCGACCTGGTCGGCTGCTTCGTCAACAACCTGGTGCTGCGCGTCGACCTGTCCGGCAACCCGACCTTCCTGGACCTGCTCGCCCAGGTGCGCAACAAGGCACTCACCGCGTACGAGCACCAGGACGTGCCGTTCGACGTGCTGGTCGAGGAGATCAATCCGGACCGTTCCGCCAAGTACCGGCCGATGTTCCAGGTGATGTGCGGCTGGCAGAACTTCGCCAAGCCGGTGCTCGACTTCCCGGGACTCACGGCCGAGTTCCAGCAGGCCCTCACCACGAAGGCCATGGTCGATCTCTTCTTCAGCATGACCCTGGACGACGCGGCGGGCGTGCTCTACGGCGACATCCAGTACGGGACCAGACTGTTCGACCGGGACACCGTCGAGGCCATGGCCGCGCGGTTCGTCCGCGTCCTGGAGCAGGTGGTCGCCGACCCGACCCGGTGCGTGGGCGACGTCGACGTGCTCAGCGCGACCGAGCGCGAGCGACTGCTGGTGGAGGTGAACGACACCGCCGAGCCGACGCTGGAGGGCGGGCTGCTGGCGGCGGTGAGCCGCCGGGTCCAGGAGTCACCCCAGGCACTCGCCGTGCTCACCGAGGACGACTCGATCACCTACCAGGAGCTGGACATCCGGTCGAACCGGCTGGCGCACTGGCTGGTGGAGCGCGGCGTGCGAGCCGAGTCGCTGGTCGCCGTGTGCCTGCCCCGGACGGTGAACCTGATGGTGGCGCTGCTGGCGGTCCTCAAGGCCGGCGGCGCCTACGTACCGCTCGACCCGGAGCACCCACGCTCCCGCCTCGACCACATCCTGGCGCAGGCGAAGCCGGTGCTGGTGCTCGACGACGACACGCTCGCCGGCGCCGACTGCTCGGGCTGTCCGGACCTGCCGCCGGCGGTGGTCGCGCACCCGGCGAACACCCAGTACGTGATCTACACCTCCGGTTCCACCGGCGCGCCGAAGGGGGTGACGATCCCGCGCGGTGCGGTCGCGAACTTCCTGGCCTCCGTCCAGCGGCGGTTCCCGCTGTCGCCGGGGGAGCGCATGCTGTTCAGCACGACGGTCTCCTTCGACATGGCGAACACCGAGCTGTACCTGCCGTTCGTCACCGGCGCGACGATGGTGATGGCGGCCAAGGAGACGGTCACCGATCCGGCGGCGGTGCTGGCGTACATCCGCCGCAACGAGGTCAGCGTGGTGCAGGCCACGCCGGGTTTCTGGCAGATGCTGCTGGCCCACGACCCGGACGCCGCGCGGGGGCTGCGCATCATGACCGGGGCGGAGGCGGTGCCCGCCCGCCTCGCCGAGACCCTGGCCGCGCAGGCCACCGAGGTCGGCAACTGGTACGGCCCGTCGGAGACGACGACCTGGTCGACCATGGCGCCGCTGACCCCGGGAGCGCCGGTGGCGATCGGTACCCCGATCGGCAACACCCAGGTGTACCTGCTCGACCCGCGCTTCTGCCCGGTGCCGCGCGGCGTCGCCGGGGAGGTTTACCTCGCCGGCGACGGCCTGGCCCGTGGCTACCAGGGCCGACCGGACCTGACCGCCGAGCGGTTCGTGCCCAACCCGTTCGGGCCGGCCGGATCGCGCATGTACCGGACCGGAGACCTGGCGCGGTGGAACCGGGCCGGGCAGCTGGAGTACATCGCGCGCACCGACTTCCAGGTGAAGGTCCGGGGCTTCCGGATCGAGCTGGGGGAGATCGAGCACGTGCTGGCCGGGCACCCCGGCGTGGCGCAGGCCGCGGTCGTGGTGCGCGAGAACCAGCAGGGCGACAAGAGCATCGTGAGCTACGTGGTGCCGGCGCCCACCGGAGGTGTCGCGGCTGACCAGCTCCGCACCGAACTCACCACGTACCTGCGCGGACGCCTGCCGGACTACATGGTGCCGGCCACGGTGATTGCCCTCGCCGAGCTGCCGCTCACGCCGAACGGGAAGCTCGACCGTCGGGCGCTACCCGAGGAGGACACCAGCAAGGCGACCGGTCGACAGGCACACACCTCGCAGGAGCAGCGGCTGTGTGCGATCTTCGGCGAACTGCTCGGCCGGGAGACCGTCGGGGTGGACGAGGACTTCTTCGCCCTCGGCGGGCACTCGCTGCTGGCCACCCGGCTCAGCGTGCGCATCCGCAAGGAGTTCGGCATCGAGTTCCCACTCCGTACGATCATCAAGTTCCCCACCGTGGCCGAGCTGGCGTCGCTGCTGCTGATCGGTCAGCCCGCCGGGGAGATCGCCGACCCGCTCGGCGTGGTGCTGCCGCTCAACATCGACCCCGGCACGGGCAAGCCCCCACTGTGGTTCTTCCACGGGGGAGGCGGGCTGGGCTGGGCGTACTTCAGCTTCGTGGTGCACGTGCCGGACCGGCCGGCGTACGCCCTGCAGTCGCGCGGCTACAACGGCGTGGGTGAGCTGGTGTCGTCGGTCGAGGAGATGGTCGACGGCTACATCGAGGAGATGCTGAAGATCCAGCCGGAGGGTCCGTTCCACCTGATCGGCTGGTCCTACGGTGGCACCGTGGCCCAGGCCGTCGCGGCCGGCCTCGCCCGGCGCGGGCACGAGATCGCCCTGACGGCCATCCTCGACTCGCAGCCCGGCGGGCACGGCTGGACCGAGATCCACGCCAACAAGACCGTCGAGGACTACCGGGACGAGCTGGAGGACTTCTTCGGCCAGTACATCGGCACCGACAACCAGCAGGACTCCATCGACGTCATGGCCCGGGTACTGGCCAACAACTCCCAGCTCATGATGACGTTCGAGTCGCCGGTCTACGACGGTGACGTGCTGTTCTTCAACGCGGTGCTCAAGGACGACCTGTACGCGAACCTGTGGCGGCCCTACGTCCTCGGCGCCATCGAGGAGCACGACGTGCACGCCACGCACCACGAGATGAACCTGCCCGGCCCGGTGGCCGAGATCTTCGAGGTCATCAACCGCAAGCTCGCGGCGCAGTGAACCGACAACCGGCGAAGGACAGGAGCTGATCTGAGATGACAGGGCAGGGCGCGACCGATGAGGCGCGGGAACGCGGCACGCTGTTGTGCGTGCCGTTCGCGGGAGCGGGTGCTTCCTTCTTCCACCCGTGGCGCGAGCTGGCGGCCGGCCGGTGGCGCGTCACCTCCGTGGAGCTGCCGGGCCGGGAACGGCGATTCCTGGAGGAGCCGTACCGCAACGTGGTGGAAGCGGCCCGGACCGAGGTCGACACCATCGCCGCCGACCTCGGCGCCGGTACCCGGACCGTGCTGTTCGGACACAGCCTGGGCGCGGTGCTCGCGTACGAGCTGGTGCCCCTGCTGAGCAGCCGGGGCGTCGTGGTGGAGCGGCTGATCGTCAGCGGTTCACCGGGGCCGTGGACGCAGCGCGAGCGGCGGGCGGCCGGGCTCCCGGACGAGGAGTTCCTCGCCCGGGTCGAGGAGTTCGCCGGCTTCCGGCACGAGGCGCTCGACCATCCGGAGATGCGGGAGCTGATCCTTCCCGCGTTGCAGGCCGACTGCGAGATGCACGAGGCCTACCTGCCGAGCTTCGACGGGCCGGTAGCGGTGCCGATCTGCTCGCTGCGCGGTGACTCCGACGGCCTGGTGACCGCCGCGGAGGCCCGGCAGTGGCAGACGGCCACCACCGGCGAGTTCAGCTACGTGGAGTTCCCCGGCGATCACATGTACCTGGTGGATCAGGGTCGGGAGGTGCTGGACGTCATCGAGCAGGTCAGCACCGGCAGGAGCCCGGCACCGGTCTGAGGCGGACCGCGACCGACGAACGACAGGGCCCCGAGCGTCGCTCGGGGCCCTGTCGTGGTGTCGGGTGGTGCCTCGTCATCGACCCGGTCGCACCGGACCGAACCAGGTGGCGAGGGCGGCCCGCAGCGCCGCGGTGTCCAGCGGCTCGTCGGCGGAGGCCGCCCAGGCGACGTGACCGTCCGGGCGGACGAGCAGCGCGGCCGGAGCGGGCAGCTCGTCGAGGTCCGGGACGATCCAGTGGTCGTCCCCGCTCGTCGCCTCGACCAGGTCGACCCGGTCGGCCCAGCCGTCGGCCGCCGCGGCCACCTCGGTGCCGCCGTGCAGATCGACGAGCACCGGTCGGGCGGCGTGCAGCAACTCGTACATCCGGGTGGCGCCACCGGTCGTCTTGAGGTCGACGTCGGGAACCCGGCGGCCGACCAGCGGGTGATCGCCGTCGACCGGGTAGCGGAGGTTCAGCGCGGTCAGCTTGCCGCACAGCTGCCGGTTGACGTCGTCGAACTGCAGGAGTTCGCCGAAGACGTCGCGCAGCGCGTCCGTGTGCGGGCCGGGGCGGGCCAGCGCCGACTGCGCCCGGGTGTTGTGCAGCACCCGCTCGCCGACCGGGTGGCGCTCGTGGTGATAGGTGTCCAGCAGGCTCTCCGGGGCCTGACCGTTGACCACCGCGGCGAGCTTCCACCCGAGATTGACCGCGTCCTGCACGCCCAGGTTCAGCCCCTGTCCGCCGGCCGGGAAATGGATGTGTGCGGCGTCGCCGGCCAGCAGCACCCGACCGGCCCGGTACCGGTCGGCCTGTCGCGCGGCGTCGCTGAACCGGGAGACCCACCGTGGGTTGCGCATTCCGAAGTCGGTGCCGGCGAGCCTGAGCAGCGACTCGCGGAGCTGCTCGAACGTCACCGGCTCGTCGCGGTCGACGACGCGGTCGTACTCGGAGGCGATGACCCGGTACCAGCCCGGCTCGAAGGCGATCACCGAGTAGTCGCCGGTGGGGCAGCGCCGCACCCAGATGTAGTCCTCGGTCAGCTCCGGGAGCTCGACGTCGCCGATCAGCGCCGTCATCGTCGCCGACGTGCCCACGAAGTCGATGCCCGCCAGTTTGCGTACGGCGCTGCGTCCGCCGTCGCAGCCGACCAGATAGCGGGCGAGCAGCGTACCCGTCGGTCCCGGCGCGGTGCCCAGCTCGACGGTCACCCCGGCACCGTCCTGGCTGATTCCGGTCACCTCGGACGACCGTTGGATACGCACACCCAGCGCGACGGCCCATTCCTCGAGCAGTCGCTCGATGTCGGTCTGCAGGATCATCAACGGATAGGGGTGCCGCGACTCCGCCTCGTCGAACTCCAGATAAAGACCGGAGAAATGACCTACGGGTTGCGGAACGCCGATGTCCGTGAAGCGATCCAGGATCCCACGCTGGTCCAGCACCTCGAGGGTGCGCGAGTGCATTCCGCCGGCCCGTGACTCGCCCGTTCGTTGCCCGAGCCGCTCCACCACCAGCACATCGACACCCGCCAGGCGGAGTTCGCAGGCCAGCATCAGACCGGTGGGTCCGGCACCGGCGATCACCACGTCCGCATCCACACCGCTGTCTTCCACGTCGTTCCCCTCACGTCCCTGCGCCATGTGTCGTCGAATTACCGTCACGGTCACCCGCCGACGGCCGTGAGGCAACCGGCGGCGGCGCCGTGGCGGTCCGCGGTCGGTCCACCTTGTACTGTCCCGCCAGCGGGACGGCTACGTGTGGGTCACCTCGACCGCACCCCTGGTGAACCCCTGTATCCGCCTTTACCGGTTTTCCCGTACGAAGAATCGCGCCACACTCGAACCGGCCACCAAGGAATTGCCTCGTCGCATGAGGTGACTTCCATCGGTGGCACTTTCCGCACGCCGCGTGGTGGTGTCGGCGGTGCCGGCCCGAATCGGGCCGAAAAGGATCGGAAAGGCAATCCCGACCGGCGGACCAAAGGGAGCTGAAGAATGGAATCGTCACCACGGACGGACCACCAGAATGGTGGCGGCGGCGCAGCCGTGGCGCGACCCGTCCCGCAGGCGCAGGCCATCGCGGACCTGTGGTCGGAGTATCTGGGCGCCGAGGTTAAGGAGGACGACGACTTCTTCGCGCTCGGTGGCACCTCGCTGGCCGGCATCAAGATCATCGACCGGATGGCCGACGACTACGGCGTACGGCTGTCCGTCCGGGCCTTCTACCTGGCGCAGACACCGGCCCGGGTCGCCGAGCTGATCGCACAGGGCAGGGCCGGGACGTGAGGCTCACCCCGGGTCCCGCCCGCGACATCGACCTGGACACCGTCGATCTGTTCGACCTGGACCTCTACTCCTACGGCGACCCGCATCCCGTCTGGGACGTGATGCGGGCCAAGGCGCCGCTGCACCACCAGGTCCTGCCCGACGGTCGGGAGTTCTGGTCGGTGACCCGGTACGAGGACGTCTGTCGGGTGCTCGGCGACCACCGCGAGTTCACCTCCGAGCGGGGCACGGTCCCCACCCACCTGGGCACGGACGACCCGGCTGCGGGCAGGCTGCTCACCTCGACCGACCCGCCACGCCACACCCGGGTACGTCGCGCCATCGGCGCCAAACTCACCGCGCGGGCGGTGGCGCCCTGGGCCGAGACCATCCGCACCACCGTCGTGGACTTCCTCGAGCCGGCGCTCGACGGGGAGGTCTTCGACCTGGCCGACCGGGCGCTGCTGCTGCCGGCGTTGGTCACCGGCCCCCTGCTCGGCATCCCCGAGCGGGACTGGCAGGAACTGGTGGAGCTGACCGCGATGGTGACGGCCCCCGCCGACCCGCACTTCCAGCACGGCAGCGAGGCCGCGACCCTGGCGATCGCCCACCACGAGCTCATCACCTACGTCACCGAGTGGGTACGGCGGCGGCGGGCGGGCGGTGGCGACGACGGGAGTCTGCTCGACCACCTGATGAACCTCAGCGTGGAGGGAGCGCCGTTGACCGACGAGGAGATCGCCCTCGACGGCTACAGCATCCTGCTCGGCGCCAACGTGACCACACCGCACACCGTGTCCGGCACGGTCGAGGCGCTCATCGAGCGACCCGAACAGTTCGCCCGGGCACAGGCCGACCCGTCGCTGATCCCGAACCTGGTGGAGGAGGGACTGCGCTGGACGTCCGCGGCGTGCAACTTCATGCGGTACGCGGTGGACGACGTCCAGATCGGCGGTGGCACCATCCCGGCGCGCGCCGCGGTCGTCGCCTGGATCGGTTCGGCCAACCGGGACGAGTTGCAGTTCCCCGATCCGCACGTGTTCGACATCAACCGCGTCGGCGCGAAGCGTCAGGTCGCGTTCGGCTTCGGCCCGCACTTCTGCATCGGCGCGCCGCTGGCCCGGATGACGCTGCGCATCTTCTTCGAGGAGCTGCTCGACCGGTTCGGCGTCATCGAACTCGCCGGTGAGCCGCAGCACCTGCGGTCGTACTTCATCGCGGGGATGACCCACCTGCCCATCGTCGCCCAGAAACGGCCGACATCATGACCGTCAGCACCGTCTCGCCGTGGTTCATCCGGCAACCGTCCACCGCGCATCCGTCCCGGATCTTCTGCCTGCCCTTCTCCGGGGCCGGGGCCTCGGCCTTCAACGGTTGGCCCGCCGCACTCGGCGACGCCGAGATCTGCCCGGTGCAGTTCCCCGGGCGGGAGAACCGGCTGGCCCATCCGCACTACGGCACCTACGAGAACCTCGCCGACGGCCTGGTCGACGCGCTGTCACCGACGCTCGACCGCCCGTTCGCGCTGTTCGGCCACTGCGCCGGCGCCCTGCCGGCCTTCGAGGCCGTGGTTCGGCTGGCCGCGCGTGGCCTGCCCGGCCCGGAGTGCCTCTTCGTGTCGGGTCAGCCGGCCCCGCACGACGCGTCGCGCGACCGGATGCTCGCGATGAGCGAGCCGGAGCTGCGCCGGGAGGTGGAGGCGTTCCTGCGTGGGCGGGGCATCGACCCCCGGCCGGACATGATCGACATGGGTCTGTCGGTGCTGCTCGACGACCACGCCGCCGCCGCGCGGTACCGGCGGTCGGAGCCGGTCCGGTTGGCCTGCCCGATCGTCGTCGTGCACTGGCGGGACGACCCCGAGGTGAGCCTCGACGAGCTGGCCGGATGGCGCCACTACTCCGACTCGGTGCAGTTCCGGGTCGTCGCCGGCGGTCACTACGACTTCATGGACGCGCCCGACGAACTTCGAGATCTGTTGACCACCTGGCGGTGACGGCGGCACGGCGGGACGAGAGTCGTCCGCCGTGCGGAGCGGAAGGAAATCGCATGGTTAGGGCAGGAGCGGACATCGCGGTGATCGGGATGTCGTGCCGCTTTCCCGGCGTGCCCGGCTTGACGGAGTTCTGGCGTCTGCTGGTCAACGGCGAGTCGACCGTCGCGACGTTCCCGGAACACCGGCTGAGCGGTTCGACGGTCTCGTCCCACCCGGACGCCGCGACCCTGACGACCGGGTCGTTCCTCGACGCCATCGACGGATTCGACGCCGCGTTCTTCGGCACCGGCGGCGCGGAGGCGGCGGCCATGGACCCCACCCAGCGGCTCGGGCTGGAGCTGGCCTGGGAGGCGGTCGAGGACGCCCGGATCCCGGCGACCGCGCTCGCCGGCCGCGAGGTCGACGTCGTGGTGAGCACCGCGCCCTCCGGGTACGACCTGCTCCGCAAGCTGTCCGGCAGCGACCGGGACGACCACTACGCCGCGCTCGGCTCGAGTGGTGCGTTGATCGCGAACCGGATCTCCAGCCTCCTCGACGTCCGGGGCATGAGCTTCTGCGCGGACTCCGGCCAGTCCTCCTCGCTGGTGGCGCTGGCGTTGGCCTGCGACCGGATCCGCAGCGGCGCGGTCGAGCTGGCCATCGCCGGCGGCGTACACCTGATCACCGACCCTGAGGCGGGCATCAGCCTGGCCAATCTGGGCGCGTTGTCGCCCGACGGCCGCTGCTTCACCTTCGACGAGCGGGCCAACGGTTTCGTCCGCGGCGAGGGCGGGGCGATCGTCGTGCTCAAGCGGTTGGACCTCGCCGTCGCCGACGGCGACCACATCTACGCGGTGGTCCGGGGCTGGGGCGTCGCCAGCGGCGGAGCCTCCAGCCGGATGCCGGACCCCAGCCCCAGCGGCCAGGCCGCGGCCACCCGCACCGCGCTGGAGCGTGCCGCCGTCGACTTCGGCGACGTCGACTACGTCGAGGCGCACGGTACCGGCACCCGGCTCGGTGACCCGGCGGAACTCGCCGGACTGCGCGAGGTCTTCCGGCAGACCGGCCGCACCCGCCCGCTGGCCGTCGGGTCGGTGAAGACCAACGTGGGCCACCTGGAACCGGCCGCGGGGATCGTCGGCTTCGTCAAGACGGCGCTCTGTGTGGACCGCGGGCAGCTGGTCCCGAGCCTGAACTTCCGGTCGCCGAACCCCGCTGTCGCCGACTTCGCGCGGGACTTCGAGGTCGCCCGCGTCACCCAGCCCTGGCCGGGGCAGCCCGGCCGGCCCCGTCGGGCGGGGGTGTCGGCGTTCGGCATGGGTGGCACCACCGCACACGTGATCCTCGAACAGGCACCCGGGCAACCGCCCACGCCCACCGCCGCGCGGACCGCCGGGGTGCCGTGGGTGCTCTCGGCCCGGTCGCCGGAGGCGCTCCGGGCGCAGGCGGGCCGGCTGCGGGAGTTCGTCGCCGCGGACCCGTCGCTGTCGGCGGCCGACGTGGCGTACTCGCTCGTGGCGACGCGGACCACGTTCGCGCACCGGGCGGTGGTGCTCGGCGACGGGCGCGAGGCCGCGCTGACCGGTCTCGACCTGGTGGCCGGCGGGCAGAGCGCCGCCCGGGCGGTCCGCGGGGTGGTCGACGGCCCGGTCGGCCCGACCGTTTTCGTCTTCCCCGGCCAGGGATCCCAGTGGCAGGGCATGGGCCGGCAGCTGTACGCGGAGTCAGAGGTCTTCGCCCGCGCCATCGACGACTGTGCCCGGGCCTTCCAACCGTGGCTCGACTGGTCCCTGGTGGACGTGGTGACCGGCGCCGAATCGGCGGCCTCGCTGGACCGGATCGACGTCATCCAGCCGGCGCTGTTCGCGATGATGGTGTCGCTGGCGCGGGTGTGGCGCTCGCTCGGCGTGGTGCCCGACGCGGTGGTGGGGCATTCGCAGGGCGAGATCGCCGCGGCGTACGACTGTGGGGCGATCTCGCTCGACGACGCCGCACGGATCGTCAGCGTGCGCAGCCAGGCCATGGCCGAACTGACCGGCTGCGGTGGGATGACCGCGGTGGCCGCGTCACCGGAGTGGGTCGGGGATCGGCTGGCGCGGTGGTCCGGGCGGCTGTCCGTCGCCGCGGTCAACGGGCCGTCGTCCGTGGTGATCTCCGGCGAGGGGACGGCCCTCGACGAGTTCGCCGAGCTGGCCGGTGCCGAGGGCGTCCGGGTACGCCGGGTCAAGGTCGACCTGGCCGGCCACTCCCACTACCTCGAACCCCTCCGGGAGACGTTGCTCGACGCCATCGCGGACGTCACGTCCCGGGAGTCGGCGGTCAGGTTCTACTCGACCGTCACCGGCGGCCCGTTCGACACCCGCGGGCTGGACAGCGCCCACTGGTACGCCAACCTGCGCTCGATGGTCCGGTTCGGCGAGGTCGTCGAGCAGCTGATGGCGGTGCCCGGGACCGTGTTCGTGGAGGTCAGCCCGCATCCGGTGCTCCAGCTGGCGATGGCCGAGACCGCTGACGCGCTGGCCGCCTCTCCGGTGCTGGTCAACACCCTGCACCGGGACGACGCTGGCCTGCTCAAGGTGTACGGCTCGCTGGCCGAGCTGCACGTGCGGGGCCTGCCCGTCGACTGGAGCGCGGCCTGCGGCCTCCGGCCCGCCCGCCGCATCGGCCTGCCGACCTATCCGTTCCAGCGGCAGCGGTACTGGCTGACCGCCGACGACGCCGCCACGTCGCCCGGTGCTCCGGCACCGGCCGACGGCGTCCGCCCGGACAGCGAGGCATCCGCCCTGGGCCTGGTGTGCGCCGAGGCGGCGGCGATGCTGAGCACGACGAAACCGGGCCTGACCCCGGCCGTACTCACGGCGCGGTCGGCACAGACCTTCCGGGACCTCGGCTTCGACTCCGCCATGGTGGTCGGACTCCGCAACCGGCTGGCCGGGATCACCGGACTGCGGCTCTCCGCCACGGTCGCCTTCACCTACCCCACGCCGCAGGCGCTGGCGGCACACCTCTTCGCTCTGGTCGAACCGCCGAAGCCGGACCCGCCGGCCGAGCCGGCGGAGCTCGACGACCGCGCCGACGACGAGCTGTACGCGCTCATCGACCGCGGATACCTGTAGTCACGTCCGTTCTCGTCCGTCCGTAAACGTTAGGGAGGGCCCGGTGGAGGATCTCGACAAGCTCCGGTCCTACTTGCGACGTGCCGTCAGTGACGCGCAGCAGCTGCGCGACCGGGTACGTCACCTGGAGGAGTCCGCCCGCGAGCCGATCGCGGTGGTGGGCGTGGGGTGTCGCTTCCCGGGCGGCGTCGCGTCTCCCGAGGACCTGTGGGACATCGTCTCCGGCGAGGTGGACGCCCTCAGCGACCTGCCGTCGGATCGCGGCTGGAACCTGGCGTCGCTGTCCGGCCCGGAACCCGACGCGGCCGGCACGACGTACCCGCGCGCCGGCGGCTTCCTGGCCGACCTCGCGGGGTTCGACGCGCCGTTCTTCGGGATCAGCCCGCGCGAGGCGCTGGCCATGGACCCGCAGCAACGGCTGATGCTGGAGATCTCCTGGGAGGCCCTGGAACGGGCGGGTATCGATCCGACCGGACTGCGCGACACCGACACCGGTGTGTTCACCGGCCTCTACCCCGTCGACTACGGCCCCCGCATGGGCAGCGGCGCCGCTGGCGAGGTCCAGGGCTACACGCTCACCGGGACGTACCCCAGCGTGGCGTCGGGCCGGGTGGCCTACGTGCTGGGCCTGACGGGTCCGGCGGTGTCGACCGACACCGCCTGCTCGTCGTCGCTGACCGCCATCCACCAGGCGGTGCGTTCCCTGCGCTCCGGGGAGTGCGCGCTCGCGCTGGCCGGCGGGGTGTCCACGATGCCGACGCCCGGCGTGCTCGTCGAGTTGGGCCGGCAGCGGGGTTTGTCGGCGGATGGGCGGTGTAAGGCGTTCGCGGATGCGGCGGATGGTACGGGTTTTTCGGAGGGTGCTGGGGTTTTGGTTTTGGAGCGGTTGTCGGATGCGCGGCGGAATGGTCGTCGGGTGTGGGCGGTGATTCGTGGTTCGGCGGTTAATCAGGATGGTGCGTCGAATGGTTTGACGGCGCCGAATGGGTTGGCGCAGCAGCGGGTGATTCGTGCGGCGTTGGTGGATGCGGGTTTGCGTGCTGGTGATGTGGATGTGGTGGAGGCGCATGGGACTGGTACGCGGTTGGGGGATCCGATTGAGGCGCAGGCGTTGTTGGCGACGTATGGGCAGGGTCGGGATTCTGGTGTGCCGGTGTGGTTGGGGTCGTTGAAGTCGAATATTGGTCATACGCAGGCTGCGGCGGGTGTGGCTGGTGTGATCAAGATGGTGATGGCGTTGCGGTGTGGGGTGTTGCCGCGGACGTTGCATGTGGATCGGCCGTCGTCGCATGTGGACTGGTCGGTTGGTGCGGTGGAGTTGTTGACGCGGGCGAGGCCGTGGGTTGGTGGTGCGGGTCGGGTGCGGCGGGCGGGTGTGTCGGCCTTCGGCGCCAGTGGGACGAATGCGCATGTGATTGTGGAGGAGGCGCCGGCTTTGGAGGGGCCGGTGGGGGTGGCCGGGGTGCCGGTTGTCGGTGGTGTGGTGCCGTGGGTGGTGTCGGGGCGTTCGGAGTCGGCGTTGCGGGCGCAGGCGGCCCGGTTGCGGGATTTTGTGGTGGGTGCGCCGGGTGTGGATGTGGCGGATGTGGCGCATTCGTTGTTGTCGACGCGGTCGTTGTTCGAGCATCGGGCGGTGGTCCTCGGTGACACCCGCGAGGAACTGCTCGCCGGCCTCACCGCGACAGCCGACGGAACCGACGGCCCGTCCGCACCGGCGACGCCGGGTGGCCGGACGGTGTTCGTCTTCCCCGGGCAGGGTTCGCAGTGGGTGGGCATGGGACGCGAGTTGTGCGCGTCCTCGCCGGCCTTCGCGCGCCGCATGCAGGAGTGCGCCGACGCGCTGTCGCCCCATGTGAGCTGGTCGCTGCTGGACGTCCTCGACGACGCCGAGGCACTGCACCGGGTGGACGTCATCCAGCCCGTGCTGTGGGCCGTCATGGTGTCGCTGGCCGAGGCGTGGCGCTCCTACGGCGTCGAACCGGCCGCCGTGATCGGCCACTCGCAGGGCGAGATCGCCGCCGCCTGTGTCGCCGGCGCCCTGACCCTGCCGGACGCGGCCAAGGTGGTCGCACTGCGGTCGAAGGCGATCCTGGCGCTGTCGGGTCGCGGCGGGATGGTGTCGGTCGGGCTGCCGGTCGACGCCGTGCGGGCCCGCCTGACCGAAGGGCTGTCGGTGGCGGCGGTCAACGGGCCGTCGTCGGTCGTGGTCTCCGGTGAGGTCGCCGCGCTCGACGCGCTCCTGGCCCGGTGCGACGCGGAGGGGGTGCGGGCCCGGCGGATCCCGGTGGACTACGCCTCGCACTCCGCCCAGGTGGACGACGTACGCGACGAGTTGGCCCGGGTGCTCGCGGGAATCACCCCGCGCCCGTCCGAGGTGCCGTTCTTCTCCACGGTCACCGCCGACTGGCTGGACACCACCCGGCTCGACGCCGGGTACTGGTACACCAACCTGCGGCACACCGTCCGCTTCGAGGAAGCCACCCGGTCCCTCGCCGACCAGGGCTTCACCTTCTTCATCGAGGCGTCCGCCCACCCGGTGCTGACCGTCGGCATCGCCCAGACGCTGGACAGCACGGACGTCACCGGCACGGTCGTGGGCACGCTGCGCCGCGACGAGGGCGGCCTCGATCGCCTGCTCCGGTCGGCGGCCGAGGCGTTCGTGGCGGGCCTGCCGGTGTCCTGGGACGCCGCGCTACCCGGCCGGGACGGTCGGTGGACGCCGTTGCCGACCTACCCGTGGCAACGACAGCGGTACTGGTTGAACACCCCGCACGACGGTGCCGCCGAGCCCGGGCCGGACCAGCGGACCGACCGGCTGTACCAGGTGGACTGGCTGCCCCGTGCCGTCGACACGGCCGAGCCGGTCGGGCGGCACGTGGTCCTGGAGCCGTCCGAGACCGCCCTCACCGGCCTCGACGACCCACCCCCGGTCGTCGTCGTCCCGGTCGCGGGTGCGCCCGAGGCGGGCCCCGACACACCGGCGACCGTCGAGGACCGCCTGCACCGGCTGCTCCGGTGGTTGCCGCGCTGGCTCGGCGACGACCGCTTCGCCGACACCCGGCTGGCCATCGTGACGCGCGACGCGATCCAGGACGAGCAGGTCGTCGCCCCGGATCTCGTCGCGACCGCGATCTGGGGATTCGTGCGGAGCGCGCAGACCGAGAACCCGGACCGGATCACGCTCGTCGACGTCGACGACCAACCCACGTCGTGGGAGCTCGTCCCGGCGGCCGTGGCGACCGGAGAGACCCAGATCAAGATCCGGGCCGGCGTGCCGAGCACCCCGCGGCTGGCCCACGCCGACGCCGACGGCGCCGCGCCGCACCACCCCGGCCGAGCGCCGTCGCGCCCGGACGACGCCACGCTCGGCGCCGGAACGGTGTTGATCACCGGCGGCACCAGCGGACTGGGCGCCATGCTGGCCCGTCACCTCGTACGGCGGCACGGCGTCCGTCGACTCCTGCTGACCAGTCGCCGCGGGCCGACGGCCCCGGCCGCGGCAGGTCTACGCCAGGCGCTGACCGAGGCGGGTGCCGAGGTCGAGGTGGTGG
Source organism: Micromonospora palythoicola (assembly GCF_036689795.1). Classification (NCBI taxonomy): domain Bacteria; kingdom Bacillati; phylum Actinomycetota; class Actinomycetes; order Micromonosporales; family Micromonosporaceae; genus Micromonospora; species Micromonospora palythoicola. Next base: position 79,062 of record NZ_JBAGKI010000004.1, read on the forward strand.
CCTGTGACATCACCGACCGGGCCGCGGTGGCCGAGCTGATCGCGGCGGTGCCGGCCGACCACCCACTGACTGCGGTGATCCACTGTGCGGGGGTCCTCGACGACGGGGTCGTGGTGACCCTGACCGATGACCAGATCGACACGGTGCTGGCGCCGAAGGTGCGCGGTGCGTGGCATCTGCACGAGCTGACCAGCCACCTGAACCTCTCCGCGTTCGTCCTGTTCTCGTCGATCGCGAGCGTGCTGGGCACCGCCGGGCAGGCGAACTACGCGGCGGCCAACGCCTTCCTCAACGGTCTGGCGGAGGTCCGCCGGGCGGCAGGACTGCCCGCCAGCTCCCTGTGCTGGGGCTTCTGGGCCGAGCGCAGCGAGATGGTCGCCGAACTCGGCGACGCGGACCTGGTTCGGCTGCGTCGGCAGGGTGTGCTGCCGTTGTCCTCGGACCAGGGCCTCGCGCTCTTCGACGCGGCACTCGACCACGACCGGGCGGTGCTGGTGCCCGCCCGCCTGGCGCAGCCGTCGCCGCACACACCCGACGCCGAACGGCTTGCCTCGCCGCTGCTGCGGGGTCTGCTCGCGGCGCCGGTCGAGGGCACCGACCCGGCAGCCGATGCCGCCGCGGAGCCGGCACTCGTGCGGCGCCTCCGCACGCTGCCCCCGGACGAGGCGGAGACGGTGCTGCTGGACGCCGTCCGTACCCAGACCGCGATGGTGCTCGGGCACTCCGACGTCAAGACGGCCGGTGCCACCACGGCCTTCAAGGAACTGGGCATCGACTCGCTGACCGCGTTGGAACTGCGGAACAAGCTGTCGGCGATCGTCGGCGGCAAACTGCCCGCCACGATGGTCTTCGACCATCCGAACCCGCGCGCGCTCACCAAGTTCCTGCTCACCCGGATCGCTCCGGACGCCGGCACCGACACCGGTTCCGTCGTCGATCGGCTGACCAGGGAGATCGAGGCGCTGGGCAACCAGCTCGACGACGTGTACCTCGGTCTCGGGCCCGAGGAGCAGGCGAGCATCGCCGCCCTGCTGGGTGAGTTGCGCGGCCGGGTGACGGCGAAGACGGGCGTTGGGGCACCGGTCGGCATCGTCGACCGGATCAGTTCGGCCTCGGCGGGAGAGCTGCTCTCGCTGCTGGACCACGAGCTCGGCTAGGGGAAGAGCGATGACCAACGACAACAATGCCGACGTCCTGGACTACCTCCGTCGGACGTCCATCGAGCTGATGGAGACGCGCAAGCGGTTGCGCGAGTTGACCGAGGCCGCCAGCGAGCCGATCGCGGTGGTCGGCCTGGCCTGCCGGTTCCCGGGCGGCGCGGTGACTCCGGAGGCGTTGTGGGACCTTGTCGAGTCGGGCGCGGACGTCATGTCCGACTTTCCCACCGACCGGAACTGGGACCTCGACGAGCTGTACGACCCGAACGCCGGCCGACCCGGCACCTGCTACACCCGCACCGGTGGCTTCCTGAGCGACGCCGGAGACTTCGACGCCGAGTTCTTCGGCATCAACCCGCGCGAGGCGCTGGCCGCCGACCCGCAGCAGCGGCTCCTGCTGGAGGTGTCGTGGGAGTCGCTGGAACGTGCCGGCATCGACCCGCACTCGTTGCGTGGCAGCCGAACCGGTGTGTTCGCCGGCCTGGCCTACTTCGGATACGGCAACCACTTCGTCACGCCCGAGGTCATCTCCGGGTACGCGCAGACCGGATCGCTGGCGAGCGTGGCGTCGGGCCGGGTGTCGTACGTGCTGGGCCTGGAGGGTCCGGCGGTGTCGACCGACACGGCCTGCTCCTCGTCGCTGGTCACGGTGCACCAGGCGGTGCGTTCGCTGCGCCAGGGCGAGTGCGACCTCGCCCTGGCCGGCGGCGTGACGGTCACCGCGACGCCGCAGGTGTTCCGGGAGTTCGCCCGGCAGCGGGGTTTGTCGGTGGATGGGCGGTGTAAGGCGTTCGCGGATGCGGCGGATGGTACGGGTTTTTCGGAGGGTGCTGGGGTTTTGGTTTTGGAGCGGTTGTCGGATGCGCGGCGGAATGGTCGTCGGGTGTGGGCGGTGATTCGTGGTTCGGCGGTTAATCAGGATGGTGCGTCGAATGGTTTGACGGCGCCGAATGGGTTGGCGCAGCAGCGGGTGATTCGTGCGGCGTTGGTGGATGCGGGTTTGCGTGCTGGTGATGTGGATGTGGTGGAGGCGCATGGGACTGGTACGCGGTTGGGGGATCCGATTGAGGCGCAGGCGTTGTTGGCGACGTATGGGCAGGGTCGGGATTCTGGTGTGCCGGTGTGGTTGGGGTCGTTGAAGTCGAATATTGGTCATACGCAGGCTGCGGCGGGTGTGGCTGGTGTGATCAAGATGGTGATGGCGTTGCGGTGTGGGGTGTTGCCGCGGACGTTGCATGTGGATCGGCCGTCGTCGCATGTGGACTGGTCGGTTGGTGCGGTGGAGTTGTTGACGCGGGCGAGGCCGTGGGTTGGTGGTGCGGGTCGGGTGCGGCGGGCGGGTGTGTCGGCCTTCGGCGCCAGTGGGACGAATGCGCATGTGATTGTGGAGGAGGCGCCGGCTTTGGAGGGGCCGGTGGGGGTGGCCGGGGTGCCGGTTGTCGGTGGTGTGGTGCCGTGGGTGGTGTCGGGGCGTTCGGAGTCGGCGTTGCGGGCGCAGGCGGCCCGGTTGCGGGATTTTGTGGTGGGTGCGCCGGGTGTGGATGTGGCGGATGTGGCGCATTCGTTGTTGTCGACGCGGTCGTTGTTCGAGCATCGGGCGGTGGTCCTCGGTGACACCCGCGAGGAACTGCTCGCCGGCCTCACCGCGACAGCCGACGGCGAGGAGGCGGCGGGAGTCGTGCGTGGCGTCGCCACGGAGATCGGCGGCGTCGCCCTCATGTTCCCCGGCCAGGGAGCGCGCTGGAGCGCAGTGGCGCGGCAGTGGTACGACGCCTTCCCCGACTTCGCGCGGAGCCTGGACGAGATCTGCGCGCGCTTCGACGCGCACCTCCCGTTCGCTCTCAAGCCCATCCTGCTCGCCGAGCAGCCCGCGGACCACAACCGGACGGACATCGCCCAGCCGGCCCTGTTCACCCTGCAGGTCAGCCTGTACCGGCTCGTCACCCGCTACGGTCCACGACCGAACTTCCTGATCGGTCACTCCGTCGGCGAGATCGCCGCCGCGCACGTCTCCGGGGCGCTCAACCTCGACGACGCCACCAGGCTGGTGGCCGCGCGGGGGCGGATCATGCAGACGGTCCGCGAACGCGGTGCCATGCTGGCGGTACGCGCGGACGAGGAGACCGTGGGCGAACTGCTCGACCGGTACGACCGCGTCGCCATCGCCGCGGTGAACGGCCCGGACTCGGTGGTGGCCTCGGGTACCCGTGACGACGTGCACGACCTGCGGGACCGGCTCCTCGCCCGCGGCGTGTCGGCGAAGCTGCTCGACGTCGACCACGCGTTCCACTCCCCGCTGATGGACCCGGTCCTGGCCGAGTTCGCCGCCGCGATCGGCGAGCTCGCGCCGGGCACGATGACGGTACCGATCGTGTCGACCCGGCTCGGCCGGGAAGCGACCCTGGCCGAGCTGACCTCCGTCGAACACTGGGTGAGCCACGTGCGCGAACCGGTCCGCTTCCACGCCGCCGTGGAGCAGGCCCGCGCCGCCGGCGTCGACGTGTTCTTCGAGGTGGGGCCGGGCTCGACGCTCGCGAGCATCACCACGGACGCCTTCGCCACCGCGAACGTCGACGACGCGCTGGTGGTGTCGTCGGCGCGCCGTGGTCGCGAGGCCGCGGCGGGACTGGCCGAGGCGTTGGCGCGGCTGCACGTGCGGGGCGGCGCCGTGGGCTGGGCCGACCTGCTCGGTACCCGCCAGTGGGTCGACCTGCCGACGTACGCGTTCCAGCGCCGACGTTACTGGCTGGACTTCCGGGCCGGCACGACGGCGGACGTGGCGACCGCCGGCCTGGCGGCAACGGACCATCCGCTGCTCGGTGCCGCCGTCGACCATCCCGACAGCGGCGAGGTGATGTTCAGCGACCGGTGGTCGGTGCGGACCCACCAGTGGCTGGTCGACCACACGGTGTACGGCCAGGTGGTCGTGCCGGCGACCGCGTACCTGGACCTGGCGTTGTGGGTGGGCGACCAGGTCGGCTGCGCGGCGGTCGAGGAGCTCTCCCTGGAAGTCCCGTTGATTCTCCCGGACGCCGGTGACGTGCGGGTGCGGCTGGTCGCCGGTGCACCGGACGAGGCCGGACGTCGCTGCCTGACCGTCTACTCGTGTTCCGGCGACGACCAGCCGGCAGCGGCGTGGACCCGCCACGCCATCGGCCGGCTGGCTCCGGTCACCGCGCCGCCGCCCGCCCGGACCGTCACGCAGTGGCCCCCGGCCGGCGCCCGACGGCTGGAGTTGGCGGATCTGTACGACTCCCTGGCGGACGCGGGATTCGACTACGGTCCGGCGTTCCGCGGATTGGCCGAGGTGTGGCGGGACGGCGACGACCTGTTCGCCGCCGCCACGCTGCCCGAGGCCGCGACGACCTCGTCCGGTGGCGGGTTCACGCTGCACCCGGCGCTGCTGGACACGGTGCTGCACGCCCTGGTGGCCGGCGGCGCCATCGAGGTACACGGCGAGCAGGGCTGGATGCCGTTCGCCTGGTCCGGCGTACGGCTGGTCGGTGACTGTGGACCGTCGGTCCGGGTCCGGCTGTCCCCGGTCGGCGAAGGTGCCTTCTCGGTGACGGTCGCCGACGAGCGTGGCCGTGCGGTCGCGCACGTCGACGCGTTGACGTTCCGGCGGGTCAGTGCGGAGCAGGTGCGCTCGGCCGCCGGCACTCCGGAGCAGTCGCTGTTCGAGCTGCGATGGCGGCAGGTCGAGCCGCCCGAACGGGGACCCCACCGCGGGCAGTGGGCGGTGCTGGGTGCCGAGGACGGCCTGGCGGCCCGTCTCGGGGACGCGGACGGCGACGTGACTCGGTACGAGTCCGTCGACGCGGCGATCGAGGCCGGTCCGCCGCGACACCTCGTTATCGGGGTGGACGACCTGCTCGTCGGCGGCGACCCGGTGGCCGAGGTGAGCCACGCGACCAACGGCGTCCTCACGCTGGTCCAGCGGTTCCTGACCGAGGAGCGGCTGGCCGCCACGACGCTCGTGGTGATCACCCGGTCGGCCGTGGACACCGGCGACGGGGTGGACGGCCTGCCCGGCGCGTCGGTGTGGGGCCTGATCCGGTCCGCCCAGACGGAGCACCCCGGACGGTTCCGGATCGTGGACGTCGACGACGAAGCAGCCGCACCCGCCTGCTTCCCGGCCGTGCTCGCCGCGGGCGACGAACAACTGGCCGTGCGTGGCGGCGCGTATCTCGTTCCCCGGATGGTTCCGGTCACGCCCGCGGAGCACCAACTCGAACCGCCACCGGACGACGCCCACCGGCTGGGAATGTCGAGCGCCGGCACCCTGGAGAACCTGACCTGGATCCCGGGCCCGCAGGCGCAGGCCCCCCTGGCGAGTGGACAGGTGCGGGTCGCGGTGCAGGCCGCCGGCCTCAACTTCCGGGACGTCACCATCGCCCTCGGGCTGGTGGAGCGAACCGCCTTCGACGCCGGGCTCGGCAGTGAGGGCGCCGGCGTCGTGCTCGAGGTGGCCGACGACGTGACCGGGCTCGCGCCGGGCGACCGGGTGCTGGGCATCTTCCCCGGCGCGTTCGCGCCAGTGGCCGTGGCGGACCACCGCCTGGTCACCGCGATCCCCGACGGGTGGAGCTTCGCCGAGGCGGCGTCGATGCCGAGCGCCTTCCTGACCGCCTACCACGCCCTGTTCCAGGTGACCAGGCTCACGGCCGGACAGCGCATCCTGATCCACGCCGGTGCCGGCGGCGTGGGTATGGCCGCCGTCCAGTTGGCCAGGTACGTCGGGGCCGAGGTCTACGCCACCGCCAGCCCCGGCAAGTGGCCCGCGCTGCGGGCCCTGGGAATCGACGACGAACACCTGGCCTCGTCGCGTGACCTGGAGTTCGCGACGAAGTTCTCGGCCACCACGGATGGTCGCGGGCTCGACGTCGTGCTGAACTCCCTCGCACACGACTTCGTGGACGCCTCCCTGCGGCTGCTGCCCCGGGGCGGCACCTTCATCGAGATGGGCAAGACGGACATCCGGGACCCTGGCCGGGTGGCGGCCGAGCATCCGGGCGTCGACTACACGGCCTTCGACCTCTACGAGGCGGGTCCGGACGCGCTCCGGGACATGTTCGAGAAGGTCATGGAGCTGTTCGCCGACGGGCGGGTGCGACTGAACCCGGTCTCGGTGCGCGACGTCCGGGACGCCCGCCGGACGTTCCGGGAGATGAGCCAGGGCCGCCACGTCGGCAAGCTGGTCCTCGACCTGGGCGGGGGCCTGGGTGGCGGCACCGTGCTGGTCACCGGTGGCACCGGGGGAGTGGGCTCGCTCGTGGCCCGGCATCTCGTCGCCGAGCACGGCGTCCGTAGTCTGCTGCTGGCGAGCCGTGGCGGCCCCGCGTCCCCCGGGGTGCCGGAGCTGGTCGCGGACCTGGAAGGCGCCGGTGCCGCGGTCCGGGTCGTGGCCTGCGACGTGGCCGACCGGCAGGCCGTGGCGGAGCTGCTGGCCGCCGTGCCCGGCCGGTACCCGCTGACGGCGATCGTGCACGCGGCGGGTGTGCTGGCGGACGGCACCATCGAGTCGCTCAATCGGGAGAGCCTCGACCGGGTGCTCCGGGCCAAGGTCGGCGGTGCGGTGAACCTGCACGAGCTGACCAGGGATCGCCCCCTGTCGGCGTTCATCCAGTTCTCCGCGCTCGCCGGCACGCTGGGTACCGCGGGACAGGCCAACTACGCCGCGGCGAACGCGTTCCTGGACGGGCTGGCGTCACGGCGCCGAGCCGGCGGCCTCGTCGCCACCTCGCTGTGCTGGGGGTGGTGGGAGCAGAGCAGCGGCATGACCGAGGACCTGGGCCAGGCCGACCTGTCCCGGCTGCGGCGACTGGGCGTCGGTCCGTTGCCCACGTCCCAGGCGCTGGCCCTCTTCGACGCGGCGTGTGCGCTGGACACACCGGTGCTGATCCCGGCGCGACTGGACTCCGCGGCGCTGCGCGGCAGGCCCGCCGACGAACTGCCGGCGGTGCTGCGCGAACTCGCCGACAGTGGCCGATCGGTACGCTCCGGCTCCCGCCGGGCCCCCGACGGCGGCTCCCGTGGGTTGCGCGACCGGCTGGCGACGCTGAACGGCGACGAGGCGCAGGCGGCCGTACGGGAGTGGGTCTGCGAACAGGTCGCGGTCGTGCTCGGCTATCCGGCCGGTGCGGCGGTCGACGCCGAGCAGCCGTTCACCGTGCTCGGGTTCGACTCGCTGACCTCGGTGGAGCTGTGCAACCGCCTGGCCTCCGCGACCGGGCTGCGCCTGCCCTCCACGCTCGTCTTCAGCTATCCGACGCCGGACGAGTTGGGGCGGCACCTCAACGACCTGCTGCGTCCGGAGCCGCAGTCCGACCCGGCCGAGGACGCGGTCGAGGCCGGTGACGAGGCGATCCGTGAGGCGCTGCGCACGGTCTCCATCGACCGGCTGCGTGACCTGGGCATTCTCGAACAGATTCTGGCCTGTGCCCAACCGGTGCAACTGGACGGTTCGGTTCCGGCGGCCGGTGCCGAGCCGGACGAGTTGGCGGAGCTGGACCTGGAGGCGCTGCTGGACCTGGCTCTCGACGGGAGGAACAACTGACATGAGCGACGCCATTGACGGTCCGGCCGTGAGCGCGGGCGGCGACCGGGTGCAACAGGCCCTGCGCGCCCTGCTGGCCGAACGTGACCGGCTCCGCCAGGAGAACGACGCATTGAAGGCCGGCCGGGGTGAGCCGATCGCGGTGGTGGCGATGGCCTGTCGCTACCCGGGCGGGGTCTCCTCACCGGAGGAACTGTGGGAGGTGATCCGCGCCGGCCGGGACGTCGTGTCGGACTTCCCCACCGATCGGGGCTGGCGCGACGTCTACCACCCCGACCCCGACACCACGGGAAGCTCGTACGTGCGGCAGGGCGGGTTCCTCACCGACATGGCCGGGTTCGACGCCGACTTCTTCGGCATCTCCCCGCGCGAGGCGCTGGCCGTCGATCCGCAGCAACGGCTGCTGCTGGAGACCTCGTGGGAGGCGTTCGAGCGGGCCGGCATCGTGCCCGCCGAGGTGCGTGGTGCCGAGGTCGGCGTGTTCACCGGGGTGAGCTCGTCGGAGTACGGGACCCGACTCCTGGACGGCCCCAGCGAACTGGAGGGTTACCTGCTGCAGGGCAGCACCCTGAGCGTCGCCTCCGGCCGGGTGGCGTACGAGCTGGGGCTGACCGGGCCGGCGGTGTCGATCGACACGGCGTGTTCCTCGTCGCTGGTGGCCCTGCACCTGGCGGCGCAGTCGCTGCGGGCGGGGGAGTGCTCGCTCGCGCTGGCCGGCGGGGCGTTGGTGATGTCGACGCCCTCCATCTTCGTGGAGTTCTCCCGACAGCGCGGGCTGGCGCCCGACGGCCGGTGCAAGTCCTTCGCGGACGGCGCCGACGGGACGGGTTGGGCCGAGGGGGTGGGCGTGCTGCTGCTGGAGCGACTGTCGGACGCCCGCCGCAACGGCCATCCGGTGCTGGCCGTGCTGCGCGGATCCGCGGTGAACCAGGACGGCGCCAGCAACGGGCTGACCGCCCCCAACGGCCGGGCCCAGGAGGAGGTCATCCGGCGGGCGTTGGTCAACGCCGGCGTGTCGGCGTCCGAGGTGGACCTGGTCGAGGCGCACGGCACCGGGACGGTGCTGGGCGACCCGATCGAGGCCGGGGCCCTGCTCGCGACCTACGGCCGGGACCGGGCGGCGGGCCGTCCGGTCTGGCTGGGCTCCCTGAAGTCCAACATCGGCCACGCCCAGGCCGCGGCCGGCGTCGCCGGGGTGATCAAGGCGGTGCTGGCGATGCGACACCGGTACCTGCCGAAGACACTGCACGTGGGCGCACCCTCCGGGCACGTGGACTGGTCCTCCGGTGCCGTCCAGCTCCTGGTCGAGGGGCGCGAGTGGGAAGCGGCGGACGGTCCGCGGCGGGCCGCGGTGTCGTCGTTCGGGGTCAGCGGCACCAACGCCCACGTCATTCTGGAGGAGCCGGCGGCGGCCGAGGCGGACGACCACCGCCCGCGCTCCGCCGTGCCCGGTGGGCTGGTGCCGTGGGTGGTGTCGGGCAAGAGCGCCGCCGCCGTGGCGCAGCAGGCCGCCAGGTTGCACGACTTCGTCGCCGCTGATCCCGCCGTCGACGTCGCCGACGTCGCCTCCTCGTTGATCTCGCACCGCACCCGGTTCCCGCACCGGGCGGTCGTGCTTGGCCACGATCGGGACGAGCTGCTGCAGGGACTGACGGCGGTACGCGACGGCGCGGACTCGCCCTCGGTGGTGCGCGGGGTCGCCGGCAACCTGGGCGGGGCCGTCTTCCTGTTCCCCGGGCAGGGCTCGCAGTGGGTCGGCATGGGCCGGCAGTTGTACGACTCCTTCCCGGCTTTCGCCACCAGGTTCGACGAGTGCGCCGCGGCGCTGGCCGAGTGGGTCGACTGGTCCCTGCTGGATGTCATGCGGGGGGTGCCCGGTGCGCCGACGCTGGACGGGGTCGACGTGGTGCAACCGGTGCTGTTCTCGGTGATGGTGTCCATGGCCGCGTTGTGGCAGTCATGGGGGGTCGTGCCGGCCGCGGTGATCGGGCACAGCCAGGGTGAGATCGCCGCGGCCCATGTCTGCGGCGCCCTGTCCCTGCGGGACGCCACCCGGATCGTGGCGCTGCGTAGCCAGGCACTCGTGGATCTGATCGGGCACGGTGGCATGGGTTCGGTGGTGGCCGGCGTCGATGTCGTGGCGCAGCGCCTGGCGCCGTGGCAGGGCCGGGTGAGCATCGCCGTCGTCAACGGACCCCGCTCGGTGGTGGTGTCCGGCGAGCCGGCGGCGCTCGACGAGTTCATCGACGCGATGAAGGCCGAAGACATCCAGGCGCGCAGGATTTCCGTCGACTACGCGTCGCATTCCCATCAGGTGGCCCGGGTACGCGACAAGGTGATCGGTGCGCTGGACGGCGTGGCACCGGTCACCGCCCCGGTGCCCCTCTATTCGACGCTGCACGGCACGCGCCTGGACACCGCCGAACTCGACCGGGACTACTGGTACGACAATCTGCGCGAAAGGGTGCTGTTCGATTCCGCCGTGCGACGCTCGACCGAGGACGGATTCCGGCTATTCATCGAGATGAGTCCGCATCCGGTGCTGACCGTTCCGGTGCAGGAGATCGTCGAGGACCTCGACGACGCGTTGGTGCTGTCGTCGACCCGCCGCGATCGGGAGGAGGTGGCGGCGTTGCTCGGTTCGCTCGCCCACCTGCACGCCCGTGGCGGGACGGTGGACTGGAACGCGCTGATCGCGTCGAGCCGGCGGGTGGACCTGCCGACCTACGCCTTCCAGCGGCAACGCTACTGGGTGGACTCCGTACGCCGCGAGGCCGCGCCGGAGTTGCCGTCCCCGGTGCCACCGACGGTCGACGAGCCGCAGGCGCCCCTGTCCGACCAGATCTCCGCCCTGCCGGCGGAGGACGCGACGGCACTCGTCCTGGCGCACGTCCTCGACAAGGTCGCCGTCGTGCTGGGCCGCAGCTGCGGCACGAGCATCAACCCGGACCAGCAGTTCAAGGAGATCGGGTTCGACTCACTGCTCTCCATGGAGCTGAGTAAGCGCCTGACCACCTCCACGGGTGTCAAACTCCGGGCGAACCTGGTGCTGCGCCATCCGTCACCACGAATGGTCGCCGGGCACATCGTGTCCACCCTTGCGGGCAGCGACCAGCAGTAAGGCGAAAAGGGGCTTTCCGGGCTCCGTCGCCGATGCATTGTCCCGCCAGCGGGACGAGGCAGGTAAGGGCGGTGAGCGTGCCGCCTCCGCTTTCCAAATGGCTTGTAAAGCTGGATCACCTCACGGAATGTGGGAGGTGGTTGGCGAATTTATTCGATTCCCGCGCTATTGCTGAGGGGTGATTCGTGTGCGCTCGTTCGATGCGTCGCCCGCACACAAGGGACTGTGGCTGGCGGACGGCATGGCGTCCGCCACGCTCAACCACGCGCTGACGATGTGGGACGTGGCGGGTGAGCTGGACGAGACAGCCATCGCGTCCGCGTTCCGGCACGTCCTCGACGAGGCGGAGATCCTTCGGGTCACCTTCGTCGACGACGGCGACGGACTGAGGCTGGTACCCCGGGAGCTGGGCGACTGGCGACCGTTCTTCCTGGACCTCGCGGACACGGACGATCCCGAGGGGGCCGCGCGGGACGCCCTGGCCGAAATGATCAGCAAGCCGTTCGACGTGTCGCGCGACGTGCTGTTCCGGCTGGGCGTGGTCAAGCTCGCCGCCGACCGGTCGTTACTGGTGATCGCCTACCACCACCTCGTCGCCGACGGCTACGGCGCCGGCGGCCTGCTGTCGCGGCGCCTGGCCGAGGTGTACACGGCTCTGGCGCGGGGGCAGGAGATCCCGACGCTGCCGCACCGCTGGGACGTCGAGTCGTTCGCGGCGATCGCCACCGAGTACCTCGCCTCGGACCAGTCCACGGCGGACGCCGAGTTCTGGCGTGACTACCTGAAGGAAGCACCCCCGCCGGCGCAGGTTCCCCGGATCGTCGTCCCCGATGCGCGGCGGGCTGAGCTGGAAACCCCGATGAGCAGCGCGGACAGCTGGGCCGAGGTGGCCGGCGCGATCGGCATGGCCAGCCGGACGCTTACCGTCGCACGAGCCGAGGCCGACGCGTGGGCCGCCGCCGCGGAGTCGATGGGCGTGTGGATGTCGTCCATGCTGACCACGGCCGCGGCGGCGTTCCTGCGGCACCGCTGCGATCTTCCCGAGTTCCTGCTCTCCCTGGCCGCCGGCAACCGGAGCGGACCGGCGGGCACGACCCCCGGGCTGGCCGTCAACGTGGTGCCGGTGCGGGTCCGCGTCCCGATGAGCGTGACCGTCGCCGAGCTGGCCGACGCGATCGTCGAGGAGACCTACGAGATCTCCGGGCACACACAGCGCCACTACTCCGACATCCAACGCGCGATCGCGGTGACTCCCAGCGAACGCGGGAGCTTCGGCGTGGTCATGAACGTCATCGAGTTCGTCGACCAGATCCACTTCGCCGACCACCCGGCGCGCTACTCCGGGGCGACGACCGGGAGCTTCAACGAGCTCTCGATCGGCGTGTACCGCGACGGAACCCCCGACAGCGACCTGTTCATCCGGCTGGACGCGGCCGCGAGCCTGTACTCGCGGGCGGAGCTGCGCCTGATCGGCGAGGACCTGATCGCGTTCATCCGGGCCGTGGTCGCCACCGGCGCACAGCCGATCGGCGCGTTGGACGTGGCCGGCGACACCGAGCGGGACCGGATGCTGACGGCACCGGAGGAGTCGACGGCCTCGGCTCCGACGATTCCGGAGCTGTTCGCGCGACGGGTGGCGCGGGATCCCGACGCGGTCGCCCTCGTGACCGGCGACTCGTCGATCTCCTACCGGCAACTGGACGAGCGATCCGGTCGGCTGGCCGCGGCGCTGCGTGGTCGCGGCATCGGACCCGAGACGGTCGTGGCGGTGGCGATGCCCCGATCGGTGGACCTGGTCGTCGCGCTCCTGGGCGTGGTTCGGGCGGGTGCCGCCTACCTGCCGGTCGACCCGGGCCTGCCGGCCGACCAGCTCCGCTCGCAGCTCGACACGTCCGACGCGGGCATGCTGCTCGTCGACGCCGCGCCGGCCGACCGGCTGCGGGCCGATTCGACGGTGCCGGTGGTGATGTGCCACGACCTCGAGGCGGCCGCCACCGATGGCGCCGAGCCGGCCCGGGCACCCGCCGACGGCGCGGTCGCCGTGCTGTACGGCTGCGCCTCGGCCGACCCGGACACCGGCGTCGTGGTCACCCAGCGGAACCTGGCCCGCTTCGTCCTGGACCGACACTGGCCACGCGACAGCCGCGACACGGTCCTGTGGCACACGTCGCCCGCCTCCGACGCACTCGCGCTCGAACTGTGGCTGCCCCTGCTCACCGGCGGCCGGGTCGTCGTGGCCGAGCAGACCGGGCTGGACGGCGACGGGCTCACCGCGATCCGGTCGGCACACCAGATTTCCGTCGTCTGGCTGAGCGCGCGGCTGTTCTCCGCCGTCGCCGCCGAACGCCCCGACGCCCTGGCGGGACTCAGCCAGGTGTGGATCCCGGCCGACCAGGTGACCGCGACCGCCATGCAGCGGGTCCGCGCGGCCTGTCCGGGGCTGTCGATCGTCAACGGTCATGGTCCGGTCGGCGCCACCGCCCTGGTCCGGGCGCGCGGCGCGGCGACCGACGAGCAGCGGCCCGCTGCCGCCGCCGGACTGACCGATGGCGTGGCCCGCTACGTGCTGGGCCCCGGGCTGACACCGGTGCCGGACGGCGTGGTCGGTGAGCTGTACGTGGCCGGCCCGGCCGTCGCGCGCGGCTACGCCCGGCGCCCCGGGCACACCGCACAACGGTTCGTGGCCTGTCCGTTCGGGCCGCCGGGCGGGCGCATGTACCGCACCGGGGACCGAGCCCGGTGGGGTGCCGACGGCCGGTTGGAGTACGTGGGCCGGGCCGGTGGTCAGGCGAGTCTCGGCGGCGCCCGGGTCGACACCGGTCACCTCGAGGAGGTGCTCGCCGAGCATCCCCGGCTCGCGCAGTCGTTCGTGGACGTCGGTGCCGATCCCGCCGGCCAGCAGCGCCTGGTGGCGTACGTGGTCCCGCTGCCCGCCCGCGACACGACGGGTGCCGGCGCCCTCGACCCCGGCAGCGAGGCCTTCCACGAGGAGCTGAGCCGGTTCGTCGCCGGGCGGGTGCCCGAGTCCCTGGTGCCCTCGGCCTTCGTGGTGCTGGACCGGCTGCCGGTCACGGCCGGCGGCCGGGTGGACCGGAACCGGCTACCGGTGCCCGAGTTCCGCGACGGTTCGTACCGGGCGCCGCGCAACCACACCGAGCAGGTCCTGGCGAAGCTCTTCGCCGACGTTCTCGAACTGGACCGGATCGGGATCGACGAGGACTTCTTCGATCTCGGGGGCAACTCACTGCGGGCGATCAGACTCGTCGGGCTGATCCGCGCGGAGCTGCACCTGGAAGTTTCCATCCGCACGTTGTTCGCCGCGCGCACCGTCGCCGGCCTGTCCCAGCGTTGGGAGAACCTCAACAAGTCGAGCAGGCCCGCGCTGCGCCGGCGGACGAAAGGCGGAGCAATCGTCTGAGCGGGCAGCCGCTCGCTCAGCCGGATCACATCCCAGCGACATCGACATGTCGATGGCGCGAAAGTATAGGAGGACGTGGATGTCAATGAGGATTTCTCCGACAACAGCGGCCGTCACCGGCGTGGCGCTGCTCGCCGCGGCGGTGCTGAGCCCGGCCGTCGCCCAGGCCACCGAGTCGTTCGGCTCGTCGGCTCAGGGGGTGGCGCCGACCTCCGCGCTCCAGCCGCTGAAGAAGCTGAAAGGTAAGTGGACCTGCACCGGGACGACGACCCTGCCGGACGGCAGCCAGTTGGCGTTCGACACCCAGTCGACCGCCAAGTTCATCCTCGACGGCAACTTCATGCGGTGGCAGGAGACGAACACCATCGACGGCACGCCGATCGCCTCGGCCGAGTACATCTGGGGTTGGGACGCCCAGCAGGGCCTCTTCACGGCGGACCGCTTCGACAACTCCGGTCAGCGCGGCGCGCAGACGACCCCCGGGTGGGTCGACAACACGCTCACCTCGACCGGCGTGCTGATCCAGCCGGACGGCACCTCGCTGCCGCTGACCACGACGATCACCAAGACCGCCAAGGACGCCTTCACGGTGCAGGCGACGATCAGCCTGGGGGCGGAGCCGGGCGCAGCCAGCGTGCTGTCCGAGTCGTCCTGCGTCCGGTGACGAGCGTGTCGTCACCGGTCAACGGTTGCAACCAGGTACCGGGTTCCGCGCACTGAACCGGGGATCCCCGGCGGGCGATCGCTCGCCGGGGATCCCGCAGAGCCACTATTGCCGGCCGACATACGAACAGCGCGTCGTGCGGCCATGCCAGCGGGAGAGTATTCATGACGAATCGTGAACATGAGATCTACGACGTGGTCGGCATCGGGTTCGGACCGTCCAACCTGTCGCTTTCCATCGCCCTGGAAGAGCGCGCACTGGACGAGCCGGAACGTGCGCTCAGCAATCACTTCTTCGAGCGTCAGCCGCGATTCGGCTGGCACCGCGACATGTTGCTGCCCTCGGCGACCATGCAGATCTCCTTCCTCAAGGACCTGGTGACCTTCCGCAATCCGACGTCGAGCTTCAGCTTCATCTCCTTCCTGCACGCGGCGGGACGGCTTCCGCAGTTCGTCAACAACCAGGACTTCTTCCCGACCCGTCAGGAGTTCCACCAGTACCTCGAGTGGGCGCAGTCCCGGGTGGCCGGCCGCGTCTCGTACGGCTCCGCGGTGACCTCGCTCCGCCTGGTCCCGGTCGACCCCACGGGGCAACCGGACCGGCTGCGGCTGACCGTGGCGGACGTCGCCGGTCAGATCAGCCGCGTGGTCGAGGCCCGCAACGTGGTGATCTCGACGGGCCTGGTGCCGAAGATGCTCGACGGGGTCACGAGTGACGATCGGGTCTGGCACAGCTCCGAGTTCCTGCAGAAGTTCCGCCGCATGGACCCGCGCGAGCTGCGCCGGGTGGCGGTGGTCGGGGCGGGCCAGAGCGCCGCCGAGATCACCAGATTCCTGTACGACGAACTCCCGCACGCCCAGGTTTCGGCGATCATCCCGTCCTACGGCTACTCCATCGCAGACGCCACGCCGTTCGCGAACCAGATCTTCGATCCCCGGGCCGTCGACCACTACTACTTCGGCTCCGACCAGACGCGCGAGGCGTTCTGGCGGTACCACCGCAACACCAACTACGCGGTGGTCGACGACGAGGTGATCCGGGATCTCTACCGCAGGGCGTACGACGACGAGGTGCGCGGCGTCGACCGGCTCCACTTCCTCAACCTGACCAGGGTGGACGCGGTGAAGCGCTCGGGCGCCGAGACCCGCGTCCTTCTCCGGGGTGGCCCCGCCGGCGAGAAGGACGAGCTCGAGGTGGACGCGCTGGTCTGCGCGACCGGCTACGACTCGATGGAGCCCACCGGGCTGCTCTGCGCGCTCGACGAGCACTGTCTGCGTGACGAGACTGGTCGGCTCCGGATGGAACGTGACTACCGCGTCGCCACCACCCCGGACGTGCCCTGCGGCATCTACCTGCAGGGCGGCACCGAGCACACCCACGGCCTCAGTTCCTCGCTGCTGTCGAACATCGCCGTACGCAGCGGCGAGATCGTCGACTCGATCCTCGCCCGGAGTGCCGGACGAAACGACAAGCGCTCCATGTACGCCAGGGCCGCGGGCGGAGTCCGTTGATCGTCGCGTGCGGCCGCCGCGACCTGGAGAGGAGACGGTGTGATGAGAACCCTGACGAAGGACCGGTGGCTACGCCGCTTCCACGACGGCGAGGGGTGTACGACGAAGCTCGTCTGTTTTCCCCATGCCGGCGGCTGGGCGAGCGCGTACCGCACCTGGCCGGCGAGCCTGCCGACGGACGTCGGCGTGCTCGGCATCCGGTACCCGGGCCGGGAGGACCGCCTCACCGAGCCGTTCCCGTCCAGTATCGAGGCTCTGGCCGACGACGTGACCGACGTGCTCGACGGGCTGGCCGGGCAGCGGATCGTGCTGTTCGGGCACAGCATGGGCGCGTCGGTGGCGCACGAGGTGGCGGTGCGCCTGCACCGGCGGGGTCGTCCTCCGGCCGCGCTGTGCGTGTCGGCCCGGCTTCCTCCTGCGGCGCTGGTCGACCAGCCACGGATGAGATACACCGATGACGAGATCATCGCCGAGATCGTCCGCCACGACGCGAGCCGTACCGAGGTCTTCGCCGACCTGGAACTGCGGGAGTTCGCGTTGCCCGCCATCCGCGCGGACCTGGAGCTGGTCAACGACTATCGCGGCGGGCGTCGGCCGCCGCTCGACTGCCCGGTGTTCGGGTACCTGGGTGAGCAGGACTCCGCGATCAGCCCGGAGAAGATGCGGGGGTGGGCGGACGTCACGCGCGGTCCCTTCCAGCTCCGGCTGTTTCCCGGTGGGCATTTCTATCTCCGGGACGAGGAGAGCAGGCTGCTGACCGACATGGCGCGGATCTGGGCGCCGGGAGGCCGTGATGGCGATCCGCGTTGACGGCGGTGGCCGCAGAGCACTTACCGAACGTTGGTCGCGTACGACGGTGAGCAGTTACGGCACCCCGGGTCTGGCCCTGGTCAGGGGCAGTGGCGCGGTGGTGACCGACGACGCCGGCCGGGAGTACCTCGACCTGATGGGCGGCGCCGCGACGAACGTGCTGGGGCATGCCCACCCGGCCGTCGTGAACGCGGTGTCCAGGCAGGCCGCGACGCTCGGCCACGTGTCCAGCCGGGACGTGGCCGAGCCGACCGTCCTGCTCGGCGAACTGCTGCTGGCCCTGACCGGGCCGGGGCGGGTGGTGTTCACCGACTCGGGTGCCGAGGCGAACGAGACGGCGTTCCAGGTCGCGCGCCTCACCGGACGGTCCGAGGTGGTCGCGACGACCGGTGCCTTCCACGGCCGGACCATGGGGACGCTCGCGTTCACCGGCCAGCCGGGCCGGGCGCATCCGTTCCGGACGCTGCCGGACGCCGTCACCCATGTCCCGTTCGGTGACGTCGAGGCACTGCGTGGCGCGGTCAGCGAGACCACGGCGATGGTGATCCTGGAGGCGATTCAGGGCGAGAACGGCGTGCTGGTGCCGCCGCCCGGCTACCTCGCGGCGGCTCGCACGATCTGTACGGCGACCGGGGCGTTGCTGGTGCTGGACGAGGTGCACACCGCCCTCGGCCGCACCGGGTACTGGTTCCACCACCAGAGCGAGGGGATCGCGCCGGACTTCGTCACCCTGGCGCAGGGCCTCGGTGGCGGCCTGCCGCTCGGGGCCTGCCTGGCGTTCGGGACAGCGGCCGACCTGCTGGCCACCGGTGCCCACGGGACCACGGTGGGTGGCAGCCCGCTCAGCTGCGCGGCGGGGTTGGCGGTGATCCGCACGATTGCCGGCATGGGCCTGCTCGACCACGTCAAGCGGGTCGGCGACCGGCTGCGTGCCGGCATCGAGGCGGTCGCGCACCCGCTGATCGCCGGGGTGCGTGGTGCCGGGCTGCTGCTCGGCATCGCGCTCACCGAACCGGTCGCCGTGCCGGTGACCGACTGGCTGCGGACGGCCGGCTTCCTGGTCGACGCCGTTCAGCCCGCCGTGATCCGGCTCGCCCCGCCCCTGGTGCTCACCGCGGCTCAGGCCGACGCCTTCGTCGACGCGCTAGCGCGGGCACTTGTCGCCGACCCGGGGCCGAGACCACCGGCGCGGTTGCTGGTGCCCGAGGCGGCCTGAGCGGCACGACGTTCCCTGGCCGGACACCACCGACGGGCGGCGTACGCCGACGGTGGTGTCGGCGCACGCCGCCCGGGCGGGGGAGTGGGAAGCAGAGTGGCGGTGGTGCGGGTGGTGGCTTGCTCGTCACCGCCGGGTCGGCCGTGGCCGGCGACCCCTACAGGCTGCGGGCGGCGATGTCGCCGTAGGAGGTGGTCGCGTGGATGTTCAGGCCGGCGGCGGCGCCGTCGGTGTTGCGGAGCTCGTTGCGGACCCGGCCGTACGTGGTGCCGGCGTCCAGGGTGGCCGAGCTGTCGCGGGCGGCGCCGATCGTGATGTTGCCCTGCTCGGTGCGCAGGGTGACGGTGCCGGCGACGGCCTCGGCGACGGTCAGGTTGCCCCGCTGGGTGCTGATCTGCGCGGGGCCGCCGAGACGGCCGATGGTGATGTCGCCCGACTGCAGGGTCAGCCGGGCCTGCGCGGTCTCGTCGAGCTTCACCGCGCCCTCGGCGCCGTCGAAGGTGACGTCGCCGAGGCGGCCGACGCCACGGAACTCGACGCTGGCGGCCTCCGCCTCGACCCGTGAGCCGGCGGGCAGCTGCACCGTCACCTCGACGGACCCGGACGAGCCGAGGATCCGCCGCGCCGGCTCCGCCGCCTGGACGCGCAGGACACCGTCGTCGAAGGTGACCACGACGCGCTCGGCCGCGGTCACGTCGCGGGACTTGCCGGCGTCGGAAGGCAGGATCTCCACGGTCGTGTCGGTGCGGTCGGCGGCAATGATCTGGATGCGTCCCGCGGGGATGTCGAGCACGGCCGAGATGGCGGCGGGGGTGTCGAACCTCTGCATCATGACTCCTCCTGGCTGATGTTTCCGATGCAGGAAACACTACGTTGCTTTCAATGAGATGGCAACAACTACGTTGCAAACGAGATGCGTATGGCCAGCTCAAGGCGGTTATTTCGTTGCAATGGCACGCCGTTCAATGCAACGCTGTCTACCGGGTCCGTTGCAATGGCGGGCAAGTGAACGCTATGCTCGGGGCCGGTGCGGATCACGGAAGGAGGCCATGATGCCGGGAGGTAGGCTCACTCAACCCGAGCGCCAGCAGATCGCCCTCGGGTTGGCCGACGGCCTCGCCTACGCGGCGATCGCCCGGCGTCTCAACCGGCCGACCTCGACGATCACCCGCGAGGTGATGCGCAACGGCGGTCCCACCGCCTACCGCGCCGACCTCGCTCACCATGCC
The DNA here is from genome assembly GCF_036689795.1 of Micromonospora palythoicola. Taxonomy (NCBI): domain Bacteria; kingdom Bacillati; phylum Actinomycetota; class Actinomycetes; order Micromonosporales; family Micromonosporaceae; genus Micromonospora; species Micromonospora palythoicola. Next base: position 98,744 of record NZ_JBAGKI010000004.1, read on the forward strand.
ACCGAGCGACGCGTCCGGCGCCGCCGGAGGACCACCTCCGGGCGTGCCGACACCCCGCCGCAGGCGCACGGTCGTGACGCCGAGGCCGTTCAGGAGTACGAGGAGACCTTCGCCACGGTCTTCATGCAGTCGGGGCTGCCCCGGATGACGGCCCGGACGCTGGCCTGCCTCTACACGACCGACACCGGCAGCCTCAGCGCCTCGGAGCTGGTCGGCCGCCTGCGGGTGAGTCCGGCGTCGGTCTCCAAGGCGGTCGCCTTTCTCGACAGCCAGGGCCTGGTCCGCCGGGAACGTGACGAACGGCGTCGCGAACGCTACGTCGTCGACGACGACGTGCTGTACGAGTCGGTGATGGCCAGCGCCCGAGCCACCGCCCACCTCGGCGAGATCGCCCGGCAGGGTGTGGGTGTCCTCGGCCGTGGCACCCCGGCCGCCACCCGGCTGGAGAACATCGCCCGCTTCGTCGACTTCGTCTCGGAGAGCATCGCCCGCGCCGCGGGTCAGGCCCGCGAGATCCTGCACACGAAGCTCGAGACCGACCGGGGCGACGCCTCCTGATCGTGGTGGTTTCCGGCCCACCCGGCGGTGCACGGCCCGTTCCCGACCCACCCGGCGCATTCCGGTGGCTTCAGCGGGGAGCGCTCGGCACCGCGACGAGCCGGCGCTCGATCTCGGACACGACCGCGTCCCGGTGGGTGGCCAGGAAGAAGTGCCGGCCCGGGAAGGTCAGACACTCGAAGCCGCCGAGGGTGTGCCCTTGCCAGGCGGCCGCTTCGGCGGCGCTTACCACCGGGTCGTCGCGGCCGGTGAGCACCGTGATCGGGCAGTGCAGCGGCGGGCCGGCCGTGACCGGGTAGGTCTCCACGGCGCGGTAGTCGGTCCGCAGCGCGGGCAGCGCCATGGTGCGCACGTCGGGATCGTTGAGCGCCTCGGCGACGCCGGCGTCGCCGTCGAGTTCCTGCACGTGGGCAACCAGCCGGTCGTCGCTGAGCCGATGGACCGCCTCCGGCCGGCTCGTCGACGGGGCCCGCCGGCCGGAGGCGAACAGGTGTGTCGGCTGGTGGCCGGCCTGTTCCAGCAGCCGCGCGGTCTCGTAACCCACGAGCGCGCCCATGCTGTGCCCGAACAGCGCGACCGGTCGCGGGCCGAAGGCGGCCAGCTGCTCGGCCACCGCCGCGGCGAGCGCCGCCACGCTGTCGACCTGCGGCTCGTCGTGGCGGTCCTGGCGGCCTGGGTACTGCACGGCCACCAGGTCGACCGAGCGGGACAGGGCTGCCGAGAACGGGTAGAAGAAGCTGGCCGAGCCACCGGCGTGGGCCAGACAGGCGAGGGTGACGCCGGCGTCCGGCCCGCGGTGGTACCGCCGGATCCAGCGCGGATCGGGACCGTTCATGCCGCACACCCGGCCGGCGGCCGGAACCGGTTGATCGCCGTCAGGTGCCGCTGCCGCAGCTCGGGGTCCTCGACGCCGCCGCCCTCGGCGGTTGCCAGGCAGAGCACGCCGACCTTGCCCTGGTGCCGGTTGCGGTGCAGGTCGTCGACGGCCTGACCGACGTCGTCGAGGGGATAGGTGACGGACAGCGTCGGGTGGATCCGGCCCCGCACGACGAGCCGGTTGGCCTGCCATGCCTCGCGGTAGTTGGCGAAGTGCGTCCCGACGATCCGCTTGAGACTCATCCACAGATGGCGGTTGTCGAACTGGTGCTCGTACCCGCTGGTGGAGGCACAGGTGACCACGGTGCCGCCACGGCGGGCGACATAGACGGACGCGCCGAACGTCTCGCGCCCGGGGTGCTCGAAGACGATGTCGACGTCGTCTCCTCCGGTCAGCTCCCGGATACGCTGGCCGAACCGGCGCCACTCGCGCGGGTCCTGGGTGGTCTCGTCGCGCCAGAACCGGTAGGCCTCGGCCTCCCGGTCGATGACCGCCTCGGCACCCATGCGCCGGCACACCTCAGCCTTCTCGGGGCTGGAGACCACGCATATCGGAGTGGCACCGCCGCACAGCGCGTACTGCACGGCGAACGAGCCCAGCCCGCCGGCCGCGCCCCAGATCAGCACGTTGTCGCCGAGGCGCATGCCCGCGCCGTGCGGTGACACCAACTGCCGATAGACGGTGGAGTTGACCAGCCCGGGCGACGCGGCCTCCTCCCAGGTCAGGTGCGTCGCCTTCGGCATGAGTTGGTTCGCGTTCACCAGCGCCAGGTCGGCGAGCCCACCGAAGTTCGTCTCGTACCCCCAGATGCGCTGTTCCGGGTCCAGCATGCTGTCGTCGTGGCCGTCCGGGTGCTGTAGCTGCACCGACAGGCAGTGCGCGACCACGCGATCACCCGGGCGCCAACGCTGCACCCCCGGCCCGGTGCGCAGGACGACGCCGGCGAGGTCGGAGCCGATCACGTGGTACGGCTGGGCGTGCCGGGCGGCGAGATCACCGGTACGGGCGTAACGGCGCAGGAAGCTGAAGGTGGGCACCGGTGCGAACAGGGCGCTCCACACGGTGTTGTAGTTGACCGCGCTCGCCATCACGGCGATCAGCGCCTCACCGGGCCCTGGCTCCGGGGTCGGCACGTCGCGCACGTGCAACGCCTTGGCCGGTTCGCGCTCGGCGAGCGGGATGTCGTCGAACATGTGCTGGTCCTCTTCGAGCAGCACGGCTCCTCGGTAGTACTCCGGTACCGGTATGGCGGCCACCGCCGCGGCGTCGGGCGCGGCCACGACCGCCGCGCCGAAGTTCGCGTTCATCGGACACCTCCTGTGGCGACGGCGTTGCCGGCCATCGCCGTCTGTCGTGGCCGGGTTCGAGGGATCTCGCTCAGGAAGCCGGTGCCGGTCTTGCGACCCAGCCGCCCGGCGGCGACCAGCGCGGACAGGGCCGGCGCGGGGGCGAAGCAGGGCTCGCCGAATTCGTCGTGGAGCCGGCGCAGAATGGCCAGCGACACGTCGAGTCCGATGGTGTCGAGCAGCGCGAACGGGCCCATCGGGTAGCCGAACTCGGCGCGGATGGTGGCGTCGAGCTCCTCGGCCCGCACCTCGCCGCGCTCCAGCGCGGTGATGGCGCGGTTGAGATAGCCGAACAGCAGGTAGTTGACGATGAATCCGCACCGGTCGGCGCTGTGCACGGCGACCTTGCCCAGGCGCCGCACCAGGGCGTGCGCCGTCGCCACCGTCTGCGCCGAGGTGGTCGCGGTGGCGGCGATCTCGACCAGCCGCATCGCCGGCGCCGGGTTGAAGAAGTGCAGACCGAGCACGTCGGCGGGACGGCCGGCGGCGGCCGCGCACGCGGCGACGGACAGGCTCGAGGTGGTGGTGGCGAGCACCGTGTCGGTCGGGCAGGCGGCGGCCAGGGTGGCGAACACCCGCCGCTTGATGTCGGCGTCCTCGGCCACCGCCTCGACGACGACGTCGCAACCGGCGAGTGCGGCCTGGTCGGCCGAGGTGGTCAGGCACTCCTCGGCGGTCATCCGGGTCGGCTCGTCGAGGCGGCCGCGCGACACCGCGGTGGTGAGCGAGCGGCCGATCTGCGCACGGGCCAGGGCGGCCCGCTCGTCGGTCCGGGCCACCACCGTGGTGTGCAGGCCGGCGACGGCGCCGACCTGCGCGATGCCGCGTGCCATGGTGCCCGACCCGACGACGCCGAGTCGGCGCAGTGGACGCGGGTCACCCGACGCAGCGGAGTCCCGCGGGGCGCCGGTCTGGCCGGTGTCCGGTCGGTCGTAGTCGTAGAAGCCCCGGCCGACGCGGCGGCCCAGCCGACCGTCGCAAGCCATCCGGATGAGAATCGCCGCGGGCCGCACCCCGGCGTCGTCGAGCATGGCGATGGCGACGTCGATGCCGATGTCGTCGAGGTGAGCGAGTGGACCCTGCGGCAGGCCGCAGCCGAGGCGCATGGCGGTGTCGACGTCGTCGCGGGTCACATGGCCCGCACCGTGGTGAGCGGCGGCGCGGTTGAGATACTCCACCACGAGAGCTGTCGCCGTTTGATCCTGCATGCCCGCTACGCTAAGAGCGGGTCTGATGCCGGCGGCACCCCTTTTCTCCGCCTGCCGGAAAATCCGGGGCTGCTAAGGGTTTGGCGATGTCCATTCGGGTCGACCGTCGCGAATCACCGAGCGGCGCTGCGCTCCGTCACCGGGCCCACACAGCAGGTCGTTGCACAATCGATTGAACGGACAGTCCTGATTGGACGAAGTGTTCTGGTTATCGGGTAGCGGCGGCCATGGATGCGTTCGTAATCTCAATGTGACACACGGTCGAGGGGTGCATTGTGGTGTGGTCACCGAAATTGGGGCAGATATGCTGATTAGCAGGGCAGGCGTCGACAAGTCGTGAGTATGGCTACCCCATCGGGACGAATACGTCACGGTGGCGCAGGGTAGGCGGGCCGATGGAATTCCGGGTACTCGGCCCGCTGGAAGCGGTCGACGACGACGGGGGTCGCGTCGACCTGGGGGGTCATCGCCAGCAGATCGTCCTCGCCAGCCTTGCCCTGGAACCGCGCCGGGTGATCTCGGTCGGGCGACTGGTGACCGCGGTCTACGGCGAGCGGCTGCCCAACAGCGCCCGTGCCCAGGTGCAGATCTGTGTGTCCGCGCTCCGCCGGCTGCTGGCGGCCAACGGGCGCCCGGAGGCGATCACCACCCGGCACCAGGGGTACGCCCTGGAGGTGCCCGACGACGCTGTCGATCTGCAACGGTACGAGTCGTTGCTCACCCGGGCGGGCGCGACCGTCGACAAGGACGAGGCGGTGCGGCTCTACCGCGAGGCGCTGCGCATGTGGCGTGGCGCGCCGCTGGAGGGCCTGGACAGTGAGCCGTTGCGCGCGGCCGCCGACCGACTCGTCGAGCGCCGGCTGGCCGCCGTCGAGGAGTGCATCGACTTCGAGCTCGCCCTGGGTCGACACGATGACGTGATCGCCGAGCTGACCGGGCTGGTGGCCGCCCATCCGCTGCGCGAACGGCTGCGCGGGCAGCTGATGCTCGCGCTCTACCGGTCCGGCCGGCAGGCCGAGGCGCTGGAGTGCTACCGCTCGGCCCGCCGGATTCTGATCGAGGACCTCGGCCTGGAGCCCAGCGAGCGGTTGCAGCGGTTGGAACGCTCGATCCTCGGCTCCGACATCGGGCTCAGCGCGCCGCTGCCCCCGGCGAGGATCGGGATCGGGCTGCCCGTCGCGGCCGAGCCGGTGGTGAACCCGCCGCCGGTCGCCATCGTCGAGCAGGCGGCGCCCGACGGCGTCGGCCCGCCCCCGCCGGCCGCCGACGGCCCGATCCTGCCGGCCGCCGGCGTCGATCCGATCCTGCCGGTCACCGGCGTCGATCCGATCCTGCCGGTCGCCGGCGTCGGCCCGATCCTGCCGGTCGCCGGCGCCGGCGTGCCCCTGCCGGCCACCGGTGGCGGCCCGAGCCTGCTGCCCACCGACATCGCGGACTTCACCGGTCGCACCGAACAGGTCCAGGAGATCCAGGAACGCCTCGCCGAGGCCGCGGAGAATCCAGCTCAGTTGGCGGTGCCGATCGTCGTGGTCGCCGGCAAGCCCGGCATCGGCAAGACCTCGCTGTGCGTACACGTCGCGCACCGGCTCGCCTGGCGCTATCCGGACGGCCAACTCTTCGCCGACCTGCACGGCGGTGCGTCCCGGCAGGCCAGTCCGACCCAGGTGCTGGAACGCTTCCTGCGCGGCCTCGGCGTGCCGGGCAATGCGATCCCGGACGAGCTGGAGGAGCGCGCGGAGATGTACCGCGACCTGCTGGCCGACCGGCGTATCCTGGTCGTGCTGGACAACGCCGGCAGCGAGACGCAACTGCTGCCGCTGCTGCCCGGCAACCCCAGCTCCGCGGTGCTGGTCACCAGCCGGCGGCGCCTGGCCGGGCTCCCGGGCGCGGTGCACATCGAGGTGGATGTCTTCGACTCGGTCCAGTCGATCGCGCTGCTGTCGCGGATAGCCGGGGGCGACCGGGTGCAGGCCGAGGCGGACGCGGCGGCCGAATTGGCCGAGCTGTGCGGGCAGCTGCCGCTGGCGTTGCGGATCGCCGGCGCGCGGCTGTCGGCGCGCCCGCACTGGACGGTGGAGCAGCTCGCCAGCCGTCTGGAGAACGAGTCCCGCCGACTCGACGAGCTCAAGCACGGTGCCCTGGGGATCCGGGTGAGCATCTCGCTCACCTACGACAACCTGGCCGACGAGGCCCGCCGGCTGTTCCGCCGGCTGGCCCTGCTCGATTTCCCGGCCTTCGGTGGCTGGGTCAGCGCCGCGCTGCTCGACCAGCCGCTGGCCGACGCGCAGGACCTGCTCGATGAGCTGGTCGACGCGCAGCTGGTCGAGATCACCGGCACCGAGGGGGGTCTGCGCGCCCAGTACCGGCTCCACGATCTCATCCGGGTGTTCGCCCGGGAACGGCTGGCCGTGGAGGAGGGCGCCACCGACCGCAGCGCGGCACTGTCACGGGTGCTCGGCGCGCTGCTCTTCCTCGCCGAGCAGGCGCACGAGCGGTTGCACGGTTGCGACACCCGGCAGGTGCACAGCCGGGCCGAGCGGTGGACGTTCACCCCGGAGGTGGTGGCGCGGGTCATCCGTGATCCGCTGGGCTGGTTGGAGCGTGAGCGCCTGAACCTGGTCGCCGCCGTGCGCCAGACGGTCAAGGTCGGCCTGGTCGAGCTGTGCTGGGACCTCGCGTTCACGTCGGTGACCCTGTTCGAGTCACGGATCTATCTCGACGACTGGCGAGAGACCCACCGGGTGGCCCTGGCGGCGTGCCGATCCGTGGGCGATCAGCGCGGTGAGGCGGTGATGCTGTACTCCACCGGCTCGCTGGGCGTCGTCGAGAAGCGCTTCACCGACGCGCGGGAGAACCTGGAGCAGTCCGAGCTGCTGTTCAAACAGCTCGGTGCCGAGCACGGGGTCGCCCTGGTCAGCCGTCAACTGGCCTACCTGGATCGGATCGCCAGCGACTTCGACAACGCGACGCGTCGCTACGAGAGTGCGCTGCACGTGCTGCTCGCCGCCGGTGATCTGACCGCGGCGGCGTACGTGCTGAACAGCATGGCGCAGACCGCGCTGGAACGCGGCAACCCGGAGGAGGCCAAGCGGATGTTGCCGCGCGCGCTGGAGCTGAGCCGACAGGCCGGCAGCCGGCGCGTCGAGGCGCAGGTGCTGCATCGGCTCGCCGACGCGCACCTGAGCGCCGGGGACCATGCGGCGGCCGTGTCGGCGTTCGACGAGACCCTGACCGTGGTGCGCGACCTGGGTGATCCGATCGGCCAGGCCTACGCGCTGCACGGACTGGGCCTGGCCCACCTGTGCTCCGGCGACCACGATCAGGCTGGCCGCGCGCTCACCGAAGCGCGGGGGTTGGCGGCCAGCACCGGCGAGCGGATGATCGAGGCGCGGGTCGAACGCAGCCTGGGCGAGTTGGACCTGGCGGTCGGAAAGGCGCCGCAGGCGGTGGTGCACCTGCACCGGGCCCTCAGCCTGTTCCGCAGCATCCAGGCACCGAGGTTCGAGGCGCGGGTGCTGGTGATGCTCGGCGAGGCGTACGCCGCCGCCGGTGGTGGCGACCAGCCGTACGCCGAGCCGGCGGAGAGCGAGGCGGCCGCCGCGCCGGCTCACCGCGAGATGACCGCGACGTAGCCGCTGCCGCCGCGCGGTCGGGACCGGGCGACTGGTCACCGGCGGTGTCGGCCGGTCCGCTCGGCGGGGCATGGTGGTTCCGCTAGCGACCCGGAATCGCATGAAGACGGTGTGCGGGCGATAAGCCTGCACACCGTCTTTCTGCAATATGGCGGGTCGTACGGCAGTACGGATCCGTTGCTGTGAGGCATTCCGTCCGGTGCGGCGTCGATCAGGTCCAGGGCCAGTTGTCCAGCGTGGTCGAGTTCACGGTCGTCTCGCCGGCGGAGAGCGTGGCGTCGGCTTGTGCGGCGGAGGCGCCGGCCAGGGCGAGCCCGATACCGAACAAACCGGCGACAATGGCCTTGGCGATGTGAGCAGCAGTCGAACGCATGGTTAATCCTCGTTTCTTAGCGGATTACCGGCTGCCTTGAGAGCGGTGCGGCAGCGGTTCTGGAAACGAAGTTATGGCCCCGGCCCATTGACGCACTATTGAACTTCTTTTCTGCCTCCAATGCTCGGCCACAGCCGCGACGATAGGCATTCGAATGCACGGCGATAGCAGCCCACTCGATGATCGCGGAAACCAGGCGCCCGCGCAGTCGCGGGCTGAACAGGAGCAAAAGTCGATGAAGGTCACTGCGCAGGCCCTTGATGTGGTATACGGCCGACCCGCTGCCGGAGTTCCGGCACGGCTGGAACGGCGTACGCCCAGAGGCTGGGAGCCGGTGGCCGGCACGGCGACCGGCGACGCCGGCCACATCCTCGACTGGACGGACGGTCGACTGGTCAAGGGTGACTACCGCGTCGTCTTCGACAGTGGCTCCTATTTCGCCAATCTCGGAGTCAGCACCACCTACCCCGAGATCGCGGTTGTCGTCGGGCTCCTCGACGACACGGACGCCTGTGAGATCCAGGTGCTGCTGGCGCCGTACTCGTGCTCGATGTTTCTCGGTGCTCGCAGCTGACATCGACGGGCGCGCCGCGCGCGCCGTCGTGCTGAACGCGCCGCGACCACCACGCCGCGGCGATGATCAAGGAGGACAGCATGCATTCCTTTCACAATGCGGTGAAGCGCTACCGGCCGACCGTCCATGAGCCGCTGCCGGACCGCACCTGGCCGGATCGGGTCATCGCCGCGGCCCCCCGCTGGCTCTCGACCGACCTTCGCGACGGCAACCAGTCGCTGGTCAACCCGATGGACCCGGCCCGGAAGCTGAGCATGTTCCGGTTGCTGGTGACGATGGGTTACCGGGAGATCGAGGTCGGCTTCCCGTCGGCGAGCAGGGACGACCACGACTTCCTGCGGCTGCTCATCGAGAAGGACCTGATCCCCGACGACGTACGGATCACCGTGCTGGTCCAGGCGCGCGACGACCTGATCCGGCGCACCGTGCAGAGCCTGGTCGGCGCGCCCCGCGCCACCGTGCACCTCTACAACGCGACCTCGCCGCTGTTCCGCCGGATGGTGCTCGGCGTCGACCGGGACGGGTGCCGGCAGCTCGCCGTGCACGGCACGCAGCTGATGATCAAGTACGCCGAGGAGAGCCTCGCCGACTGCGATCTGGGCTACCAGTACTCGCCCGAGCTGTTCAACGACACCGAGGCGGACTTCTCCCTGGAGGTCTGCGAGGCGGTGATGGACGTGTGGCAGCCGGAGCCCGGCCGGCCGATCGTCCTGAACTTCCCGACCACCGTCGAACGCACCATGCCCAACGTCTTCGCCGACCGGATCGAGTGGATGGACCGGCATCTGAGCCGGCGCGAGCACCTGTGCCTGTCGGTGCATCCGCACAACGACCGGGGTACCGGGGTAGCCACCGCGGAGATGGCCGTGCTCGCCGGTGCCGAGCGCATCGAGGGCTGCCTGTTCGGCAACGGCGAGCGGGCCGGCAACGTCGACCTGGTGACGCTGGGGCTGAACCTGTTCAGCCAGGGTGTCGACCCGGGCATCGACTTCTCCGGTCTGGACCGGATCCGGCGCACCGCCGAACGGTGCACCGAGCTACCGGTGCACCCCCGGCACCCGTACGCCGGGGACCTGGCCTACACCGCCTTCTCCGGCTCCCACCAGGACGCCATCAACAAGGGCTTCGCCGAGCAGAGCCGGGTCGCGGCCGAGCAGGGCGTCCCGGTGGACGACGTCGCCTGGGAGATTCCCTATCTGCCGATCGACCCGCAGGACGTGGGTCGCGCCTACGAGAGTGTGGTGCGGATCAACAGCCAGTCCGGCAAGGGCGGGGTGGCGTACGTGTTGAGTTCCCGGCTCGGGCTGCATCCGCCGCGTGAGCTGCAGCTGGAGTTCGCCGGCCTGGTGCAGTCCTACGCCGATGCCGAGGGCGGCGAGATCGACCCCGAGCGGGTGTGCGCCCTGTTCCGCGACGAGTACGTGTCCGGGTCGCTGATGGTGGTGCCGGTGGCGACGGCCCGTCCGGTGTCCGCCTATCTGCACATCGACGGTGCCGCGTTCACCGTCGGTGGGCAACGCACCGACGAGCTGGAGCGGATCGGGCGGTCGTTGGCCCGCTGGGGCGTCGAGGTGCGGGCGGTGCACCGTACCGGCACCGGGCTGGCCGACTCGACCGGCCTGGTCGTCTACGCGGAGCTGCGGGTGGGCGAGGAGACCCTGTGGGGCGCCGGCATCGAGGCCGACCTGCCGGCGGCGGTGTCGGCCGCGGTGCGCTCGGCGGTGGCCCGGGTCGGTCGGACCCCGCTGGCGTCGCCGCCGACGCAGGACCAGGCGCCGGCGGTCGCACCGCGCTACGCCCGGGTCGGGTGAGCACCATCGACGGATGGCGCGGCGATAGGGACACGACAGCGGCCGTCCGTAGCGTCTGGAGTACCGGCCGATCCCATGTGAGCGAGCCGGAGCTGCGATCGTATCGAAAGGATGATCATGAAGTTGGTCGAGCGCGCGGACGCGATCGCCACGCTGGACGGCCTCCTTGCCTCGGCCGTCGCCGGCAAAGGACGGATCGCCGTGATAGCGGGCGCGGTAGCGTCCGGCAAAACCGAGTTGTTGAACACCTACGCCGACCGGGCGGTGGACCGCGACGCCCTGGCGATCACCGCGATCGGCGCGGACGCCGAGCGTGACCTGCCGCTCGGTGTGCTCACCCAGTTGCTGCTCGACGCGCCGCTGGTGCCCGAGGAGCAGCGGCGCGCGATGAACCTGCTGTACGAAGGGGTCCGCGCCGACGACTGCGACAACCAGATCGACCCGCAGATCGTGCACGCCCTCTGCACGATCCTGTTGGAACTGTCCCACCGCTATCCGCTGATCATCGCGGTCGACGACATCGACCGCGCCGACCGGTTGTCGATCGTCTGCCTGTCCTACCTGGCCCGGCGGGCGCGCTTCGCGCCGCTGCTGCTGCTGTTCACCCAAACCGAGCAGGGTCGCCGGGACGACGTCGCATTCGACACCGAGGCGTTCTGGCGGCCGCCGCACGGCTCCCGGATCGTCCTGTCGGCCCTGTCGGCCGACGCGATGCGCGAACTGGCGGCCAGCTACGTCGGCGAAGCCGACGCCGAGCGGCTGGCACCGGCCTGGCAGCAGCTCAGCGGTGGCAACCCGCTGCTGCTGCGTGGCCTGCTCGACGATCACCGGGAGGCGTCGGCCGCCGGCGCCGGGGTCGGCGGCGAACCGGTGACCGGGGAGAACTTCGCTCGGGCGGTGGTCTCCTGCCTGCACCGCACCAGCGCCCGGGTGCTGCGGGTGGCCCAGGGGCTGGCGGTCTGCGGCGATCTCGCGCTGCTCGAACAGTTGGTCCCGGACGACGGCGGGCAGATCGGCCCGGCGGTACGCACGCTGACCACGATGGGCCTGCTGTCGGGTGCGGACTTCCGGCATCCGGCCGCTCGCGCGGCGGTGCTGGCCGACATCGACGAGCTGGACCGCGCCGACCTGTTCAGCCGGGCCGCGGTGCTCGCTCATCGCGGTGGCGCGTCCAGCGCGGTGGTGGCCGAGCACCTGGTCGGCGCCGGCGACGTCAACGAGGCGTGGGCCGTACCGGTGCTCGAAGACGCGGCCCGGCAGTCGTTGCGGGAGGGCCAGGTGGCGGCGGCGGTGCGCTACCTGCAACTCGCGCTGGGCGCCTGCACCGACAGCCAGCGGCGCGCCCGGATCACCGCCGCCCTGGTCCGCGCCGAGTGGCGGATCAACCCGAGCGCGCCGACCGGGTACCTGCCCGAGCTGGCCGCCGCCCTGCGTGGCGGGCACCTGCGCGGGGTAGACGCGCTGGTGCTCACCAAGGCGTTGCTCTGGCACGGCCAGTTCACCGAAGCCCGGGAGGCGTTCGAGCTGATCAGCGCGCACAGCGGCAAGGCCGACGCGGAGACGCTCGCCGAGTTGGTCATCACCCGGCCGCTGATGCTGGCGACGTATCCGTCCTTCCGGCCGCTGCTGCACCCGGGCATCCAGCCGCCGGTGGCGATGCCGACGGTGTCGGCCAGTCATCGGCTGTCGGCGGCCACCGCGCTGGCCGGGGTGCTCAGCGACGGCCCGTCGGAGCGGGCGATCGCGGTGGCCGAACGGATTCTGCGCAACTCGCGCCTGGACGAGATGAGCCTGGACACCGTGGAGAGTGCGTTGCTGGCGCTCACCTACGGTGGCTGCCCGGCCAGCGCCGCGGTGTGGTGCGACGCGTTCGTCGACGAGGCACGGATGCGGCGCTCGCCGAGCCGGCAGGCGCGGCTGGCGGCCATCCGCGCGGAGATCTCGATGCGCCTGGGCGACCTGACCGGGGCGCGGCGGTACGCCACCGACGCGCTGACGGTGATGCCGTCGAGCAGTTGGGGCGTCGCGGTCGGTGGTCCGCTGGCTGTTCTGATCATGGCGACCACCGCGATCGGTGACATCGGTGCCGTCCGCGACCACCTGGATCAGCCGGTGCCGGAGGAGATGTTCCAGACCCGGTTCGGACTGCACTACCTGTACGCCCGGGGCCGGTACAGTCTCGCCGTCGGTGAGCTGCCGCTGGCGTTGCGCGACTTCAGGCTCTGCGGCCAGTTGGCCGCGCAGTGGGGAATGGACACCCCCGGCCTGGTGCCGTGGCGGGTCGACGCGGCCGAGACGTTGCTGCGGATGAACGCGCCGGAGCAGGCCCAGCAGCTGGTCGAGGACCAGCTGAAGCGCTGCGGCGACGGCCAGCCGCGGGTGCGCGCGATGGCCCTGCGCCTCTACGCCGCCTGCGGTGAGCTCCGGCACCGGCCGATGTTCCTGCGCCAGGCCGCCGACCTGCACAACGGCGGTGACGACTACGAGCTGGCCCGCACCCTGGTCGACCTGACCGAGGCGTTCCAGACGCTCGGCGAGTCGCGGCGGGTCCGCCTCATCGCCCGGCGGGCGCGTGCCACGGCCGAGAAGGCGGGGGCGCTACCGCTGCTCCAGGCGCTCAGCCTGGAGTCCGGCTGGGACGAGGGGGACACCCCGGATGCGATCAACCCGGTCGTGGCGGTGGCGGTACTGAGCGAGGCCGAGCATCGCGTCGCCGCCCTGGCGGCGGCCGGTTACAGCAACCGGGAGATCTCCGCGAAGCTGTTCATCACGATCAGCACGGTCGAGCAGCATCTGACCCGTACGTACCGCAAGTTGAACGTCGCCCGCCGTGGCGACCTGCCGGCGAGTCTGAGCCCGGACTACTCCGCCAGCGTCTGAGCGACCGGCACGGTAGAGGCAGCAGGCCGCACCCGACGGGTGCGGCCTGCTGCCGTGCTCTCGGAGCGTTCGGCTGGACCGGCGGCTCAGACGACGGCCAGGGCGGGTGCCACCACCGCGATGGCCGTCACGACCAGCCCGTGCCGGGCCAGCCAGCGGCCGTTGAAGCCGGTGAGCCGGCGCCCGTGCAACTGCGCCCCCGTCACCAGTATCCGGGCCTCGAAGGTGCCGGCCAGCGGGTCGAAGGTGATGTCGGCGTCCTCGAAGTCCAGCCAGCGCCCGGTCAGCGGGAACCAGGCCTTGTAGACGGACTCCTTGGCGCTGAACAGCAACCGGTCCCAGCACACGTCGGGATGGTCGCGCCGCAGCAGGACGATCCGGTCCCGTTCCTGCGGCAGCGACACGGCCGGCAGGACGTCGTCGAGCAGCGGTGCGTTCGGCTCGGCGTCGATGCCGATGGTGGTGATGACCTCGGTTTCGGCGAGCACCGCGGCGCGGTAGCCGTCGCAGTGCGTGATGCTGCCGATCAGGCCGGCCGGCCAGCGCGGTTCGCCGCGCGGCCCAGGCGGTACCGACGCCGGTGCGCGTCCGAGGCGGGCCATCGCCTGCCGGGCGCACCAGCGGCCGGTGGTGAACTCGCGCCGCCGTTTGTCGACCGCGACGCGGACGACCCTTTCCTCGTCCGGAAAGAGAAACGGGTCGGGCGCCTCGGTGAAGGTGTCGACGGCGACGGTGCCGGCCGGGAGAATCGCCTCGATCATGGCACGCTCCGAACCGGTGACTGTTTCTCCGTTCCCGCCGTCGATGGCGGCGGGGCGCTCTTGTCGACAGTGGGCATGTAACGAATGCTAAGGACCGGCACCGCGTACCGGAATGCGCGGCGGCGGTCTCTCGGGCTCGAACCGGCGCGGTTACGGGAGGACCAGGGCGAGTAGGGGAGGTGTCGGTGCGAGCCCGACGCCGGTCACCGGGCCACCAGGCCCCGATCCGTGAACTGGGCACGGACCCGTGCGAGCAGCTCGGGCGTGGGCGGCTCGATGTCGGCGCACGGGTAGGGCAGCCCCAGCTCGCGGTACTTGTGCGCGCCGAGCCGGTGGAACGGCAGCACCTCCACCCGCTGCACCGTGGGTAGAGTGGCGACGAAGTCGGCGACGCCCGCGACATTCGCCGGGTCGTCGGTGAGACCGGGCACGAGCACGAAGCGGATCCAGATCGGAATGCCCCGATCGGCGAGCCGGTGGGCGAAGCGTAGTGTCGGCGTGACCGTACCGGTCCGGGTGACCCGGCGGTAGGTCGCCGGATCCCGGCTCTTGATGTCCAGCAGCACCAGATCGGTCGCGTCGAGCAGCTCCGGGGTGGCGCGGTCGCCGAGGAAACCGCTGGTGTCCAGCGCGGTGTGCAGACCCAGCTCCGCGCAGCGTCGCAGCACCGCCGCGGTGAACCGGGGCTGTTGCAGCGGCTCGCCGCCGCTGAGCGTGACGCCACCACCGGCCACCTTGATGAAGCGCTCGTACCGCCGGATCTCGGTGACCAGGTCGTCCACCGTCATGGTCCGTCCGCTGCGCTGGTACCAGGTGTCGGGGCTGTGGCAGAAGCGGCAGCGCAGCGGGCAGCCGGCGAGGAACGCCACGAAGCGGGTCCCGGGTCCGTCCACTCCGGTGGAGGTGTCGAAGGAGTGGACGGAACCGAGCACCGTGCCGGCGGGCACGTAGGACGGGCGCGACGGCCAGGCCACCGCGGTCACAGCCGGCCGTGGACGGTGCGGGAGATGACGTCGCGCTGCTGCTCGCGGGTCAACCGGACGAAGTTCACCGCGTACCCGGAGACCCGGATGGTCAGTTGCGGATACCGCTCGGGGTGGGCCATGGCGTCTTCGAGGGTGGCCCGGTCGAGGACGTTGACGTTGAGGTGGAAGCCGCCCGCGTCGGTGTAACCGTCGAGCACTCCGACGAGATTGTCGATCTGCTCGTCGCGGGTGCGACCGAGCCCGTCGGGGGTGACCGTGGCGGTGAGCGAGATGCCGTCGCGGGCGCTGGCGTACGGCAGCTTCGCCACCGACAGCGCCGCCGCGACCAGGCCGTGGGTGTCCCGGCCGTTCATCGGGTTCGCGCCCGGCGCGAAAGGCTCGCCGGTTCGACGACCGTCCGGGGTGTTGCCGGTGTGCTTGCCGTAGACCACGTTCGAGGTGATGGTGAGCACCGACAGGCTCGGCTCGGCACCCCGGTACGTCGGCTGTGCCCGTACCTTCTCCATGAAGCGCTCCACCAGGTCCACGGCGATGGCGTCGGCCCGGTCGTCATTGTTGCCGAAGGCGGGGTAGTCGCCGTCGACGGTGTAGTCGGTGACCAGGCCGGTGCCGTCCCGCAGCACCTTCACCTGGGCGTGCCGGATCGCCGAAAGGCTGTCCACGGCCACGGAGAGTCCGGCGATCCCGGTGGCGAGGAAGCGGTGCACCGGGTGGTCGTGCAGCGCCATCTCCAGCCGCTCGTAGGCGTACTTGTCGTGCATGTAGTGGATGACGTTGAGCGCGCGGACGTAGGTGCGGGCCAGCCAGTCGAGGGTCCGGTCGAAGGCGGCCAGCACGGTGTCGTAGTCCAACACGTCGTCGGTGACCGGCGGCGTCGCGGGTGCGACCTGCTCACCAGTGAGCTCGTCCCGGCCGCCGTTGATCGCGTAGAGCAGGGCCTTGGCGAGGTTGGCCCGGGCGCCGAAGTACTGCATGTCCTTGCCGACGCGCATGGCCGACACGCAGCAGGCGATCGCGGTGTCGTCGGAGTACACCGGCCGGATCAGGTCGTCGTTCTCGTACTGGATGGCGCTGGTGTCCAGCGACACCTGCGCGCAGAAGCGTTTGAAACCCTTGGGCAGGTCGGGCGACCAGAGGACGGTCAGGTTCGGCTCCGGCGCCGGACCGAGGTTGTACAGCGTCTGCAGGAAGCGGAAGCTGGTTCGGGTCACCAGCGGGCGACCGCCCGCGTCGACGCCGCCGATCGCCTCGGTCACCCAGGTGGGGTCGCCGGAGAACAACTCGTCGTACTCGGGGGTGCGCAGGAACCGGATGATCCGCAGCTTGATCACGAAGTCGTCGATCAGCTCCTGGGCGGCGGACTCGGTGAGCCGGCCCTCGGCGATGTCCCGGTCCAGGAACACGTCGACGAAGGTCGACGTGCGGCCCAGCGACATGGCCGCGCCGTTCTGTTCCTTGGTGGCGGCCAGGTAGGCGAAGTAGAGCCACTGGATCGCCTCGCGGCCGGTGGTGGCGGGCGCGCTGATGTCGTGGCCGTAGCCGGCGGCCATCTCCTTGAGTTCGCCGAGGGCGCGGATCTGCTCGGCCAGTTCCTCCCGGTCCCGGATGACCTCCTCGGTGCCGGGACGGTCGTCCAGGGACGCCTTGATCGCCGCACGCTCGGCGACGAGGCGGTCGACGCCGTAGAGCGCGACCCGCCGGTAGTCGCCGATGATCCGGCCGCGGCCGTACGCGTCGGGCAGCCCGGTGACGATGTGCGAGCGCCGCGCCGCCAGCACGTCGGCGGGGTAGGCGTCGAAGACCCCGGCGTTGTGGGTCTTGCGGTACGCGGTGAAGATGTGGCGCACCTGCGGGTCCATGGCGAAGCCGTACGCGGTCAGCCCGTTCTCCACCATCCGCAGCCCACCGTTGGGCATGATCGCCCGGCGCAGCGGCGCGTCGGTCTGCAACCCGACGATCAGCTCGTGGTCGCGGTCGATCCAGCCGGGCGCGTGCGAGGTGATCGTGGCGGGGGTGTGCGGGTCGACGTCGTAGACGCCGCGCTCGCGTTCGACGGTGAACATGTCGCGTAGCCGGTCCCACAACCGGGTGGTGCGCGGGGTGGGCCCGGCGAGGAACCGGGCGTCGCCCCAGTACGGGGTCACGTTGTCCCGGACGAACGCGGCCACGTCGACGGTGTCGCGCCAGGCGTCGCCGTGGAAGCCGCGCCACGGGTCGGACCCGGCCGTGGTGTGCTGCTCGGGCCGGACTGCCGTGCTGTGCTGCTGGACCATGTCTCCTCCTGGAAGCTCTCCTCGAGCCTCTCCCGGTGGCGACCGGGCGGTCAGGGGCGAAAGACCCGGTCGGTCCGGGCCGCTGGGCACCGGTGCGGTCGCGGGGGCATCGGTGACGATCAGAGTGTGACCGGACGACGTGACCGGCACTGACGATCGGAGTATCCGGATGACCGCCGTGCCCGCGACGAGCCTCCTACCCGCCCCGGCCACGCCGCCGCAGAACGGCACCGCCGGCGCGCCCGGAACGACGATCGACACCCTGGTCGACAACGGACTGCGGGCCCTTGACGACTACGCCGCCTTCGACCAGGAGCGCGTCGACCGGATCGTGGCGAAGGCCTCGGTGGCGGCGCTGGGCCGGCACGCCGACCTGGCCCGGATGGCGGTGGCCGAGACCGGACGCGGCGTCTTCGAGGACAAGGCCGTCAAGAACATCTTCGCGTGTGAGCACGTCACCAATCACATGGCGGGCCTGAAGACGGTCGGGGTCATCTCCCGGGACGAGATCAACGGCATCGTCGAGATCGCCGAACCGGTCGGCGTGGTCTGTGCCGTCACCCCGGTCACCAATCCCACGTCGACGACCATCTTCAAGGCCCTGCTCGGCCTGAAGACCCGCAACCCGATGATCTTCGCCTTCCATCCGGCCGCCCAGCGGTGCAGTGCCGAGGCGGCCCGGGTGGTCCGGGACGCCGCCGTCGCGGCGGGCGCACCCGAGCACTGCGTCCAGTGGATCGAGCAGCCCTCCGTCGAGGCCACCGGCGCGCTCATGAAGCACCCGGGCGTGTCCACCATCCTGGCCACCGGCGGCAACGGCATGGTGCGCGCGGCGTACTCGTCGGGCAAGCCGGCCCTCGGCGTCGGTGCCGGCAACGTGCCGGCGTACGTCCATCGCGGTGCGCGGCTGCGCCGGGCGGTGCACGACATCGTGCTGTCCAAGTCGTTCGACAACGGCATGGTCTGCGCCTCGGAGCAGGCGGTGATCATCGACGCCGAGGTGTACCCGGCGGCGCTCGCGGAGTTCCAGCGGCTGCACGCGCACGTGGCCACCCGGGACGAGAAGCGCCGGATCGAGGAGCTGATCTTCGGCGGCGCCGCCGGTGGCACCGACTGCGGCGGCGGGCGACTCAACCCGCAGGTCGTCGGCCAGAGCGCGGCGTGGATCGCCGAGCGCGCCGGGCTGACCGTGCCGGCCGACACGTTGGTGCTCCTGGTCGAGGTGGACCACGTCGGGCCGGCCGAGCCGCTCACCCGCGAGAAGCTCTGCCCCGTCCTGGCGGTGCTGCGCGCCGAGTCCACCGAGGACGGCATCCGGTACGCCGAGCAGATGGTCGAGCTGAACGGCCTCGGCCACAGCGCGGTCATCCACAGCGACGACGAGCGGCTCGTCGAGGAGTACGGGCGGCGGGTCAAGGCGGTACGCATCATCTGGAACGCTCCCGCGTCCCAGGGCGGCATCGGCGACATGTACAACGCGTTCCTGCCGTCGTTGACGCTGGGCTGCGGCAGCTACGGACGCAACTCGGTGTCGAACAACGTCACCGCGGTCGACCTGCTCAACGTCAAGCGGATCGGCCGCCGGACCAACAACCTGCAGTGGTTCAAGGTCCCGCCGAGGATCTACTTCGAGCCGAACGCGATCCGCTACCTGGCCGACCTGCCCGACGTGCACCGGGTCACCGTGGTCACCGACCACACGATGACCCGGCTGGGGTACGTCGACCGGCTGATCACCGTGCTGCAGCAGCGACCCGGACGGGTGGCGTTGCAGATCATCGACGACGTCGAACCGGAGCCGAGCGTCGGCACGGTGGATCGGGGCGCGGAGCTGATGCGGTCCTTCCAACCCGACACGATCATCGCGTTGGGCGGGGGGTCGGCGATGGACGCCGCCAAGGTGATGTGGCTGCGCTACGAGCACCCCGAGGTGGTCTTCGCCGACATGCGGGAAAAGTTCTTCGACATCCGCAAGCGGGCGTTCAAGTTCCCGACGCTGGGGGAGCGGGCCCGACTGGTCTG
The DNA here is from genome assembly GCF_036689795.1 of Micromonospora palythoicola. Classification (NCBI taxonomy): domain Bacteria; kingdom Bacillati; phylum Actinomycetota; class Actinomycetes; order Micromonosporales; family Micromonosporaceae; genus Micromonospora; species Micromonospora palythoicola. The sequence continues at coordinate 118,045 of NZ_JBAGKI010000004.1, forward strand.
CATCCCCACCACCTCCGGCACGGGCGCCGAGGTGACTCCGTTCGCGGTCATCACCGACACCGCCACCGGCAAGAAGTTCCCCCTCGCGGACTACGCGCTGACGCCGAGCGTGGCCATCGTCGACCCGGTGCTCGCCGCCGACCTGCCGCCCAGGATCACCGCGGACAGCGGCTTCGACGCGCTGACCCACGCCACCGAGTCGTACGTCTCCGTCTACGCCAACGACTTCACCGACGGCCTCGCGTTGCAGGCCATCAAGCTGATCTTCAACTACCTGGAGCGGGCGGTACGCGACGGCGCGGCCGACGCCGAGGCCCGGGAGAAGATGCACAACGCGGGAACCATCGCCGGCATGGCCTTCGGCAGCGCCTTCCTGGGCATCGTGCACGCCATGTCGCACACCCTGGGCGCCACCTTCCACGTGGCGCACGGCCGCACCAACGCGATCCTGATGCCGCACGTCATCCGCTACAACGGTGCCACGCCGGCGAAGCTGACCGGGTGGCCCAAGTACGAGCACTACCGGGCGCCGGAGCGGTTCCAGGACATCGCCCGGATGCTGGGCCTGCCGGCCGCCACACCGCAGCAGGGAGTCGAGTCGTACGCCGCCGCGGTGGAGCGGCTGCGCGACGCCGTCGGCATCGAGCCGTCCTTCCAGGCCGTCGGTGTCGACGAGGAGGCGTTCCTCGCGGCCCTGCCGCAGCAGGCTCTCAACGCCTACGAGGACCAGTGCGCTCCGGCCAACCCGCGGATGCCGATGCTCGACGACATGCAGGAGCTGATGCGCGCCGCGTACTACGGCAAGTGACCGCCGCCGAGTCACCGTTCGTCGCGGCCTCGGGTGGTCGCCGGGATCCGCTGAGCGGTGGCGCCGGCCCGGGGTGGTGTCGCCCCTGGCCGCGTCGGGCAAGCGCCCGATACTCCGGCCGATGCCGTGGGCCGCGGCCGGTACGGCCCGCCTACTGTGCGGGCTGGAACAGCTCGATGAGGTTGCCCGCCGGGTCGGAGAGCAGAATCTGGCGACCGCCCGGCCCGCTGACGGCGTCACTGCGGAACGTCAGTCCGGCGTCGCGCAGCCTGCTGATCTCGGCGTCGAGGTTCTCGACGGGCAAATGGATCCGGTTGCGTCCGGGGCTGCTGGCGTCAGCCGGTGTGGCGCGTGCACCGGAGCTGGCAGCGCCGGAGAGCAGCAGCCGCAGCCGGCCGCGGACCACGTCGGCGAAGGCGGGCGCGGCGCTGGCGTTGAGTGTGAAGCCGAGGTGGGTGGTGTAGAAGTCGATGGCGGCCTGAACGTCGTCGACGACGTACCGGACGCTGGCGTACCTGTCGTCTCCGGTCATGGGCGGGTTGCTCCTTCACATTCGTTGCCACGGGGGCGGCAGGCTCCGGACTCGCAGTGGGTTCTCCGCGCTGCCGGGGGCGTCGGACGGAGCCAGGCGCCGTGGCTGTCAGCATGCGCGTCGCGAATCCTGAAGCGGACGTTCGACGTGGGCGACGGACGCGTCAGGCGCGGCGGCGCCACGAGACGAAGATATGCCCTGCGGGGAGATTACATCAAGCCTGTTTGATGAGGTCGCGGATAATGAACCAAACTGGATTGATGCATCAACTGGCCTTGATGTAGTGTCGACGGGTCGCCTGACGAATCGTCGGAGCTGCTCGGCGTGCCGGACCCCGCTGCCGCACGAGCCGTGGGCGAAGTCGGATCGGGAGGTGACACCGGCGGCGGAGAAGCGTCAGGCAGCTGAGCGGGATGAGGGAGACCGGCATGGGTGATCAGGCAGCCCGGCGAGGTGGCCCCGGTAGCCACCAGGTCACCCGGACAGACCAGTGGTGGCTGGTGGTCGCCGCGGGACTTGCTGTCTTCATGGCGTCCGTCGACATGAGCATCGTCAACGTGGCGCTGCCCGCCATCGAGCAGGACTTCGGCATCGCGACGAGCACGACCGAGTGGGTGGTGCTGGCCTACCTGCTGCCGCTCGCCGGACTGGCACTGCCCAGCGGTCGCTGGCTGGACGACGTCGGGCGGCGTCCGGCGCTCGTCTTCTCGCTGGCCGGATTCGCCCTCGCCAGCCTCGCGGCAGGGCTGGCACCCGACCTGACCTTCCTGATCGGGGCGCGACTGGTCCAGGGCACATTTGGTGCGCTTCTCTTCTCCCTGGTCCCGGCGCTGGTGACGACGGCTGTCCGGCCGCAGGCACGCGGTCGCGCGATGGGTGTGATCACCACGCTCGGGCCGGTGGGGCTCATCAGCGGGCCGGGACTCGGAGGGCTGCTCGTCGACGCCATGGGATGGCCATGGATCTTCTTCGTCAACCTGCCGGTGAGCGTTCTCGTCATGACGGCCGGCATGCGCCTGCTGCCGGCGGGGGCGCCCCTGCGTGCGCCCGACCGTCGGTGGTTCACCGAGGCGTTGCTACTCAGTGGAGCGGTCGCGGCCGTACTGCTCGCCCTGTCCTTCACGGCGAGCGAGGGCGTGCCGTGGATGCTCCTCGCGCTTCTCGCGGTGCCCCTGTTCCTGCTCTGGCTGCGGTTGCCCACGAGTGCGGCCCTGAAGGGTCTTTTCCGTACTCCGGGGGAGGTCGGTCCCCACCTTGCGCTCCTACTGGCCGCCACGGCCATCGGCGCCGTCTTCTTCATCTCCCCGTTCTTCCTCCAGCAGGAGCTCGGCGCGTCCCCGGCCGCCATCGGCCTTACCGTGCTGGCCTTCCCGGCGGGGATGGCGCTGACGGGGCCCGTCGGTGGCTTCCTGGGTGACTGGTGGGGCTCGCGGCGGACCGCCCTTGTGGGAACCTCGCTGTTCACCGTCGGCCTGGTCCTACTGCTGCCGTTGGACACGTCGTGGGGGTTGGGTGACCTGGCCTGGCGGCTGTTCCTGGCGGGCTGCGGCAACGGTCTGTTCAACGCCCCCAACATGGCCATGACAATGACGCACGCCCCGCAGCCCCTGCTGGCCACCACGGGCTCCTCGACGAATCTCTCCCGAACCATGGGGTTCGCGTTGGGACCGGCCCTGGCGACTCTGATGTGGTCGCTGTCCGCCTACGAGATCGCCGGGATGCGGGGCACCCTGATTCTGGCTGCGGTGCTCAGCGCGTTCTCTGTCGTTGCGCTGCTGCGGACCCGGGTACCGGAGCAGCCGGTGGCGGTGGCCGGGGAGCAGTCGGATGTCCGCGATCACCCTGCTCGGGGACGCGACGCCATCAGGAATCCAACTAACTGATTCGATGTAAAGTTCCGCTTGTGTGTGCCGCCCTCAATCCAGAGCCACCGGGAGTCCTCCGTCTCGCCGCGCACCCGGTGCGTTGGCGGTTGTTGGCCGAGTTGGCGCGTAGCGACCGACAGGTTCGCGAGTTGATGGGGCTTGTCGGCCAGCAGCAGAGCCTGACCTCCTACCACCTGGGGCAGCTGCGGGCAGGCGGACTGGTCACGGTCCGCCGAAGCTCGGCGGATAAGCGGGACAGCTACTACAGCCTCAATCTGCTTGCCTGCCGCAACCTGCTTGCCGAGGCTGGTGCTTCGTTGCACGACGGCCTACGGCTCGTTCCCGCCGCGCTGGCGCCGCCCGGACCGAATCCGCGTCGACCGGATCAGCCACCGGCCCGGGTGATCTTCCTCTGTACCGGCAACAGCTCCCGGTCGCAGATGGCCGAGGCGATACTGCAGCAGATGGGCGGTGACCGGGTCGCCGTCGTCAGTGCCGGAGGCCAGCCCAAGCCGCTGCATCCGAACACGGTGCGGGTCATGAGCGAGAGCGGCGTCGACATGACCACGCGGCATCCGAAGCAGCTGAGTCAGTTCCTGGAACAGCACTTCGACTACGTGATCACCTTGTGTGACCGCCTCCGTGAGGTCTGTCCCGAGTTTCCGCGAGCGGGAAACCTGGCGCATTGGAGCATGCCTGATCCAGCTGCCGAGCGTGGCTACGCGCCGTTTCAGCGGACCGCGGAGGAACTCAGGACGCGGGTCGCGTTCCTTCTCCATGCGATCGACCACGCCCTGCCGAGCCGGGAGGGCCGCGAGACGCGGGCCTGACCTTCCACAACACCATCGCCGCCGGCCGGGGAGGGTGGCGGATCCTCGCACGTGGCTGCGACTGCCTGCTCTTGGCGGAGAGGCGGCTGAAGCGCGCCTTGGTGCCTTTCATGGGCCCGAACTAGCCATCGCAAATGACAACCGTTATCGTCTGGTGGTCGGGATCCCCTGAACATCGGGAGCGCGCGGTGGGACATGTGCTGGTGGTCGAGAGCTGGGTCGGCGCGATGAGCACCCTGCTGCCCCGGGCGATCCGGGAAGCGGGACACCGGTTCACCTTCCTCACCAGAAACCTGCACCACTACCTGCGCCAGGGCGGTGGCGACGCAGTGCACCCGCTGCTCACCGCGGACAACGTGCTCACCGCCGAGACCAACGACCCGGCCGTGCTGCTGCCTCAGGTCCAGCGGCTGCACGAGGTGCTGCGCTTCGACGGGGTCGTCACCTCCTGCGACTACTACCTCGGCACGGTCGCCCAGCTGGCCGCGCACCTGGGGCTGCCGGGCGCCCGGCCGGAGGCCGTCGAGGAGGCCTGCCGCAAGGACCTGGCGCGGCACCGGATGCGGGCTGCCGGCCTGCCCGGCCCGGCGTTCGCGGTCACCGAGGACTGGCCGGGTACGCGGGCCGCCGCGCGTGCCTTGGGCTTTCCGCTGGTGGTCAAGCCGGTCGACCTGTGCGCCGGGATGCTCGTCCGGCTGGTGACCGATCCGACCGAACTGCGCGCGGCCTTCGACGCCCTCGACGCGTTCCCGGTCAACGCGCGTGGCCAGCAGCGCGCACCGCGCGTACTGCTGGAGGAGGTGCTGGTCGGGCCGGAGGTCAGCGTCGAAACCGTCACCGTCGACGGCGCGACGACGGTACTCGGCGTGACGGACAAGAGCCTGGCCGGTGCGCCGTGGTTCGTCGAGACGGGTCACATGTTCCCCGCCGCGCTGGACGCCGCGACGGTTACCGCGGTGCGCGACATGGCGGTCGCCGCGCTCGCCGCGGTCGGCTTCGACCGGGGGGTGGCGCACACCGAGCTGCGGCTCACGGCGGCCGGGCCACGGGTGGTGGAGATCAACCCCCGGCCGGCGGGCAACCAGATCACCGAGCTGGTGCGGCGGGGGACCGGGGTGGACCTGCCCATGGTGTACACCCAGCTCGCCCTCGGTGAACGACCGGACCTCACGGTGACCGACACGGGCGTGCGTAGCGCGGCCATCTCGTTCCTGCTTCCGCCCCGCGCCGGCACCGTCGCCGGGATCGACGGTGCCGCCGCGCTCGCCGCGGCGCCCGACGTCGTCGACTGGGCGGTGAAGCCCGTCGGGCACCGCACCGGCGAGGCGGTGAGCAACAACGCCTACCTCGGGCACGTCATGACCGTGGACACCACCGGCCTCGGCGCCCGGGCGCGGGCCGAGGAACTGGTCGCCGGCCTGCGGGTGCGCTACGCCGACGAGCTGGCCGGAGCGCTGGCGTGACGACACCGGCACCGGTCGGGACCGGTGCGCCGTTCACGTCGGTGACGGACCTGATCGAGGCCGTCAGCGCGGGCCGTCTCGGTCCTGACCCGAGCACCGAGCAGGTGAGCGTCGCGTTCACCACCCGGCAGGGTGCCCGGCACGCCGGGCGTGACCGCGGCTACCGCAACCAGGTGCTGAGTCTGCGGGTGGACGCCACCGTCGGGTCCTGCGCGACGGAGCCGGACGAGCTGACCGACGACGTCGCGTACGACTGCGTGGGCCGCAGCGTCGCCGAGCTGCTCGCCCACCGGGTGCCGGCGGTTCGCGTCGCGGCCCTGGACGCCTACCTGGCCGCCGCCCGTCCGCACGCGCACACCGCCGACGACGCGGTCACCATCCCCGCCGGCACCTCGCTGGCCAAGTCGACCGCCAGGGCCGCCGCGGTGGTGGACCTGCTGACGGTGGCCCCGGGGCAGCACGTCCTGGTCGTCGGCGTGGTCAACTCCCTGCTCGGGCAGCTGCGCCAGCGCGGCCTCAGCTACCTGCCCTGCGATCTGGCGGGCGGCAGCACCGAGTGGGACGAGCCGTGCCTGCCGGACGCCGCCGCCCTGCTGGACCGCTGCGACGCGCTGCTGGTGTCCGGCATGACGCTGGGCAACGGCACCTTCGAGCCGCTGCTGCGGCACGCCCGCGCCACCGGCAAACCGATGGTGGCCTTCGCGCAGACCGGCAGCGCCGTCCTGCCCTGTTTCCTCGGCGCCGGCCTCAGCGCCGTGTCCGCCGAACCGTACCCGTTCTTCTGGCTCGACGGCGGACCGACGACGCTGTACCGCTACCGCGCCACCGGCAGGCCGTCATGCTGATCGACCCCGCGCCGGCGACGTGCGCACCGCACTTGTTGGGCCTGCTGGGTCGCTCCCCGGTGGCGTTCGTCGACACCCCGCTGCCGCACCCGCACGGCGGATTCCACGCCAAGGTGGAGTATCTGAGTCCCGGTGGGATGAAGGCCCGCGCCGCCGTGGCCATGCTCCGGGCCGCCCGGCAGCGCGGCGACCTGCGGCCGGGAGCCACCGTGGTGGAGTCCACCAGCGGCACCCTCGGCCTCGGGCTGGCGTTCGCCGGCCAGGCCCTGGGCCACCCGGTCGTCCTCGTGGTGGACCGCGAGATCGAGCGACCGATGCGGGCGTTGCTCACCGCGTACGGGGCGGTGGTCGAGCAGGTCGACCGGCCGCACCCGGTCGGCGGATGGCAACAGGCCCGCCTGGACCGACTGCACGAGATCCTGGCGCGCACCCCGGACGCCTACTGGCCCGACCAGTACCACAACCCGGACAACGTCGCCGGCTACCACGCTCTCGCCGCCGAGCTGACCGGGCAGGTCGAGGCCGCCGACGTGCTGGTGTGCAGCGTCGGCACCGGCGGGCACAGCGCCGGCCTGGCCCGGGCGCTGCGGCGGCACTGGCCACGGCTGCGGCTCGTCGGTGTCGACACCGTCGGCTCGACGATCTTCGGCCAGCCCCCGCGGCCACGGCTCATGCGGGGTCTGGGCAGCAGCATCTTTCCCCGCAACGTCGACTACACCGCCTTCGACGAGGTGCACTGGGTCGGCCCGGTGGAGGCGGTGGACACCTGCCGTCGGCTGGCCCGTTCGGCCTTCGTCACCGGCGGCTGGAGCACCGGCGCCGTCGCCCGGGTCGCCGCGTGGATCAGCCGCATGCAGCCCGGCGCCCGGGTGGTCACGGTCTTCCCGGACGGCCCGCACCGCTACCTCGACTCGATCTTCGACGACGCGTACTGCGCCGCCCACGGGCTGTTCGCCCCCGCGCCGGGCCACCCGATCGAGATCCCCCACCCGGACGCCGTCGAGGTCACCCGGTGGAGTCGCTGCCGGACCGTCCTCGACCCGCTGCGCCGGCTGGCGGTGCCGGCATGAGACTCGGCTGGCGCAGCTACCCGCTGCGACTCCGTGAGCCGCTGCGGATCTCCCGCTCGACGATGTCGGGCCGCGACGCCGTCCAGGTCGACCTGTCGCACGACGGCGTCACAGGCCACGGCGAGGTCGTCACCAGCGCCTACTACGGCCTCGACCGGGCCGCCATCCTCGACCTGCTGGCCGATCTCGACCAGCGGGTGTCCGGCTACGACGAACCCGAGACGCTGCTCGCGGAGCTGCCCGCGCTCGCCGCCGAACTGCCCGCCGGGGTGCTGGCGGCCCTGGACGCCGCCGTCCACGACCTGCTGGGTCGTCGCGCCGGGATGCCGGTGTACCAGTGGCTCGGCCGGCCGACCCTCGCCCCGGCGTCCACGGCCCACACCATCGGCCTGGTCCGGCCGCAGCACGCTGCCGCCACCGCGCGGGCGCTGGCTCGGCGCGGCTTCCAGCTCGTCAAGGTCAAGTGCGGTGACGCCGCCGACCCGGACCGGATCGCCGCCGTACGGGCCGCCATGCCGCAGGCCCGGCTGGTGCTCGACCCCAACGGCGCCTGGACACCCGAGCAGACCGTGCGGCTGCTCGACACGCTCCGGCCGCACCGCATCGACGCCGTCGAACAACCCATCGCGCCCGGCACACCGCGGCTGCTCGCCTGGATCAGCGCGCGCACCGACGTGCCGGTCATCGCCGACGAGGACGCCGCCACGGTGGTGCACCTCGACGCCCTCGCGGGCGCGGTCGCCGGCATCAACGTCAAGATTGCCAGGTGCGGCGGAATCCACGCCGCAGCGCGGATCGCCGCCACGGCCCGGGGGTACGGCATGGATCTCATGCTGGGGTGCCTGGTGGCCAGCTCGCTGGGCATCGCGCCGGCGGTGCACCTCACCGGCGACGCCCGCTGGATCGACCTGGACGGGCACCTGCTGCTCACCGACGACCCGTGGACCGGTATCGGCGGGCAGGACGGTGTCCTGCGGTTGACCGACGAACCCGGACTCGGCGTGCGGGCGGCCCGATGAGCACGTGGAGCATCCTGCGCGGCTTCCCGCTGCCGATCCGGCTGCTGGTGGTCAACCAGTTCGGCGTCAACGTCGGCTTCTACCTGCTGCTGCCCTACCTCGCCGGTCACCTGGCCGACGACGTCGGTCTGTCCGCCGCCGTGATCGGCATCGTGCTCGGTGTGCGGAACCTCAGCCAGCAGGGGCTGTTCCTGCTGGGTGGGTCGGCCGCCGACCGGCTCGGTGCCCGTGGCGTCATCATCGCCGGCTGCGCCCTGCGGGCCGTCGGCTTCGGACTGTTCGCCCTCAGCACCTCGCTGCCGTCGCTGCTGGCCGCGTCGGTCCTGTCCGGGCTGGCCGGAGCGTTGTTCAACCCGGCCGTACGCAGCTACGTGGCGCAGGCCGCCGCCGACCGGCGCGCCGAGGCGTTCGCGTTGTTCAACGTGTTCGCCAGCGCCGGCGCGCTGCTCGGACCGCTGCTCGGGGCCGCACTGCTGCTCGTCGACTTCCGGGCTGCCGCGCTGAGCGCCGCGGCGGTGTTCGCCGCGCTCACCGTGGCGCAGGCGGTCTGGCTGCCCGCCCAACCGGTGACCGCCAGCGAGGCCACCGTCTGGCACGACTGGCGCACCGCGGTCACCGACCGCCGGTTCCTGGCGTTCAGCACGGCGCTGGCCGGCATGTTCGCGTTGCAGACCCAGCTGTACCTGATCCTGCCGGTGCAGGCGGAACACGTCACCGGGCAGCCCGTGGCGGTGGCCGTGCTGTTCGTCGTCTCCACCGTCGTGACCCTCACCCTGCAGCTGCCCCTGACCGGCTGGCTGCACCGCCGCGCCAGCCGTGGCGCGAGCATCACCGCCGGCATGGCCGTCATGGGAGCCGGTTTCCTGCTGCCGCTGCTGCGGGTGGAATCGGCACCACCGGTGTGGCGACTGCTGCCCGTGCTGGCCGCTGCCGTCCTGCTCACCGTCGGGGTGATGATCACCCAGCCGTTCGTCCTGGAGCTGATCCCCGCCTTCGCCGGACAGCGACTGACCGGCACCTACTTCGGCCTGTTCTACCTGGTGTCCGGAATTCTCGCCGCCGGCTGCACCGCCGCCGTCGGCGCGGCCGTGGGCAACTCGGCCGGCGTGCCCACCACGGCGTGGCTGCTCACCGCCGGAGTCGGGCTCGCCTCGGCCGGCGCGGTGTGGCTGCTGCGCCGTGGCGGTCTGCTCACGCCCGCGGCGGCCGCGGCGCCGGCGGGTGTGTCGTGAACGGCCAGAACTTCCTCACCGACAACCCGGAGCTGTACGAGCAGCAGTTCCCCGACCCGGAGCACGTCGCCGCCCGCTTCGTCGACGACCTCGTCCGCCGCTTCGCCGACCGCGTCCTCGCCGCGCCGCGGTTGCTCGACGTCGGGTGCGGCACCGGCCGCGACGCCGGGCACCTGGCCGCCCTCGGCTACACCGCCACCGGGCTGGACACGTCGTTGCCGATGCTGACCCACGCGCGGCGCCGCCATCCCGCCGTCCGGTTCGTCCACGCCGACCTGCGCACCTTCGACCTGGCCGACCGCTTCGACGTCATCACCTGCCTGGACAGTGCGTTGCTGTACTGCCACCGCAACGCCGACCTGACCGCGTTCCTGGGGCGCTGCCACCGGCACCTGCGCCCCGGTGGGTTGCTGCTGGCGGAGATGCGCAACGGTGCGTTCTTCCTCGGCAACACCGAGCTGCTCGACGGCACCCGTACCCGCACCGTGACCTGGCGCGCCGTCACGTACACCTCGGCGACCCGGTTGTGGATCGACCACCGGGAGCAGTTGCTGCGCCGCGAACGCGTGTGGACCTGGCCGGCCTGCCCGCGACCGCTGGTGCAGGCCTCGGCCTGGCGGCTGCTGTTCCCCGCCGAGCTGCGGCACCTGCTCGCCACCGCCGGGTTCGACGTCGTGGCGCTGTTCGACTCGCCCGGCCCTCGGACCGACCCGCCCTGGCGTCCGACAGCGGCGCTGTCGGACGTCCTGTCCGGCGACCGGCTGCACCTGGTCGCCCGCCGTCGCGACGACGCGGCGTGACGCTCACCTGTGCATCGAGAGGAAACCTATGATGATCCACCAGTCAGTCGCCGTGCCGCGCGTGTCGCGCCGTGGCCTGCTCGGCGGTGCCGCCGCCGTCTCCGCCGCCCTGCTGACCGGCTGCGGCCCGAGCGGGGACCCGGCCGACACCTCGGCCGGACAGCCCCGGCGTGGCGGTCGGTTGCGGGCGGCGTTCGCCGGCGGCGGTGTCAACGAGACGCTGGACCCGCACCTGGCGAACCTGTTCAACGAGGCGTCGCGCGCCAAGGCGATGTTCGACAAGCTCGCCGACTACGGCCCGGACGTCTCCATCCAACCCCGCCTCGCCGAACGCTGGGAGCCCAGCAGTGACCTCACCCGCTGGCGGATCACCCTGCGGCAGGCCACGTTCCACGACGGCAGGCCGGTCCGCGCCGCCGACGTGCTCTACAGCTATGCCCGGATCACCGACCCGAAGCGGGCGTTCCGCGCCAAGGCCAGCCTCGACCTGCTCGACCTGCCCAACAGCCGCGCCGTCGACGACCGCACCCTGGAACTGGTCCTCAAGCGGCCGTTCGCCGAGTTCCCCAACGCGCTGGCCGCGTTCGGCGCGTACATCGTCCCGGAGGGGACCGACAGCTTCGAGCGGCCCGTCGGCTCCGGACCCTTCACCTTCGACTCCTGGCAGCCCGGCCGGTCGCTGCTGCTCAAGCGGTACGACAGCTACTGGGAGGGCGCCGCGCACCTCGACGAGCTGGAGTACCTGATCAGCAACGAGGAGTCGGCACGGGTCAACGCCCTGCTCGCCGGCCAGGTGGACTACGCGCACGACATCACCCCCACCACCGCCCGTACCCACGCCGATGGTGGCCGGATGGTCGTCACCCGGATGCCGAACAGCACCATGCAGTCGCTCGCCATGAAGGTCGACCGGCCGCCGTTCGACAACCGCGACCTGCGCGAAGCCATGTTCCTGCTCACCGACCGCCAACAGCTGGTCGACACCGTCCTCGCCGGTTCCGGTCAGGTCGGCAACGACCTTTACGGCAAGGGCTACCAGTACTACGCCGACGACATCCCCCAGCGCACCCGCGACCTCGACCGGGCCCGGTTCCTCATCGACAAGGCCGGCGCCAGGGGCCTGCGCATCCCGCTCGACACCGCGGCCGTGGCCAGTGGTTTCGTCGAGGCCGCGAGCGTCTTCGCCGACCAGGCCAAGCAGGTCGGCCTCGTCATCGAACCCGTGCTGGGCAACAAGGACACCTACTGGAAGGACATCCTCAACTCCGGTGTGCTGGCCTCGTACCGCTCCGGTGCCATGCCCATCGAAACGCACATCTCCCAGCGGCTGCTGACCAATTCCACCACCAACGCCACCCGGTGGGCCCGACCCGAGTTCGACGCCCGCTACGCCGAGGCCGTCTCCAGCGCCTACGAAGCGACCCGCCGGCAGGCGTACGGCGACATGCAGCGCACCCTGCACGTCGAGGGCGGCTTCCTGATCTGGGGCTTCGCGGACTTCCTCGTCGCCACCGCGCCCCGCGTCGGTGGGGTGTCCGCCGACGCCCCGGCCAACACCCTCGACTGGGCCCGCTTCGACAGGGTCTGGCTGGGGTGAGTCTGCCCCGCTACGCCGCCGGGCGGCTGCTGCTCGGCCTCGGGCAGGTCGCCGGGATCACCACGATCGTGTTCGTGCTCACCGAGGCGCTGCCCGGTGACGCCGCCGTGGTGATCGCCGGCGACCACCCGGACCCGGCCCGCATCGCCGCGATCCGGGCGCAACTGGACCTCGACCAGCCGGCCTGGCAGCGCTACCTCGACTGGCTGACCGACCTGCTCCGCGGCGACCTCGGCGTCTCGCTTGTCTCGCAGCGGCCGATCGTCGAACGGCTCGCCGACAGCGCGGCCGCCACTCTGCTGCTGGCGGCGGTGACCCTGCTGGTGCTGGTACCGCTCGCCGTCGCGCTGGGCATGCTGGCCGCCCGTAGGGAAGGCGGGCGACTGGACCGGACCGTGTCCGCGGTGTCGGTCGCGCTGTACGCGGTACCCGAGTTCGCCCTGGCGATCGTGCTGATCGCCGTCTTCGGCGTCCAACTCGGCTGGCTACCACCCACCGCGTTCGGCGCCGACCTGCTCGCCCGGCCGGCCGTGCTCGTGTTGCCGCTGCTGGTGCTGCTCGCCCGGCCGATCTGCACGATCAGCCGCCTCACCCGCGCCGGCCTGCTCGACGCCCTGCGCGGCGAGCACGTGCGCCACGCCCGACGGCTCGGCATCACCGGCGGCCGGCTCTGGCTGCGTCACGCGCTACCCGGCGCGCTGGCACCGGTGGTGCAGCAGCTCGCCCGGACCACCGACTGGCTGCTCGGCGGCGTCATCGTCGTCGAGGCGGTGTTCGTCATCCCCGGACTCGGCACCGCTCTCGTCGACGCCGTGTCCACCCGCGACATCCCCACCGTGCAGGCGCTGTGCGTCCTCGTGGCCGTCACCACCGTAATGGTGAACCTGGTCGCCGACCTGGTGGCGTTCCGCCTCGCACCCCGGACCGGGGTCGTGCGGTGAGGCGGCTGCGCACCCTGACCGGAGCGGCGCTGCTGGCGGTGCCGCTCGCGCTGGCCGTGGCCGGCCCGTGGCTGGCCGGCGAGCCGGGTGAGCGCGCGTTCCCGTTCGCCGACGACGGGCTGCTGGGCACCGACTTCGTCGGCCGCGACGTGGCGCGGCAGGTCCTGCTCGGCGGCCGGTCCGTCGTCGTGGTCGCCGTCAGCGCGACGCTGCTGGCGTACCTACTCGGCGTGCCGGCCGGCCTGCTGGCCGCCGCCACCCGCCGCCGGTGGGTCGACGAGCTGCTGATGCGCCCCCTGGACCTGGCGCTGGCGGTGCCGTCGCTGTTGCTGCTGATCCTGCTCGCCGCCACCGCGCCGCCCGGCCCGCTCACCCTTGTCGGGATCGTCGCGCTGATCGGGCTGCCGGAGATCACCCGGATCACCCGGGCCGCCGCGCTGCCACTGGCCCACGGGCCGGCCATGGAGGCGATGCGCCTCTACCGCGAGACCTGGTGGCGGCGCGGACCCGGCTACGTCGGCACCGGCATCCGCCGGGTCCTGCTCGCCGACGTCGGAGTCCGGTTCATCGGCGCCATCTACCTGGTGGCCACCGCCAGCTTCCTGGGCATCGGCGTGGCACCCGACGCCGCGGACTGGGCCGTCATGGTGGACCGCAACCGCACCGGCCTGTTCCTGCAACCCTGGTCCGTCGCCGTGCCGGCCGCGCTCATCGTCTGCCTGGCCGTCGGTTTCAACCTGGTCACCGACCGGATGCTGCACACCCCTGCCGTCCCCAGCCCGGCACCACCGCCCGCGCCGGCCACGACCGGCGACCACGTCCACGACGCTCTCCTCCAGGTGCGGGAGCTGGCGGCCACGACCGCCGGCCGGACGCTTGTCGACGGCGTCTCCTTCAGCCTGCGAGCCGGCGAGATCCTCGCCGTCATCGGCGCATCCGGCAGCGGCAAGACCACCACCGCCCGCGCCCTGCTCGGCGAGGCGACCCCCGGCGTCACCCACACCGGCACCATCACCCTGGCCGGTCGGCCGGTCACCACCGCCAGCCCGCCGGAACCCGGCACCGTCGGCTACGTACCCCAGCAACCCGGTGCCGCCCTCCACCCGGTACGCCGCATCGGCGCCGTGCTCCACGAGGTCGCCCGGCACCAGGCGCCCGGCGCCAGCCGCAGTACCCGCGGACGTACGGTGGCGACCACCCTCGAACGCGTCAGCCTGCCGACCGACCGCCGGTTCCTGCGCCGGTTTCCCCACCAGATCTCCGGCGGACAGCAGCAGCGCCTCGTCATCGCCCACGCCCTGCTGGCCCACGCGGTCCTGCTCATCGCCGACGAACCCACCACCGGACAGGACGCGCTCACCCGCGAGGCCGTCGCCGGAGAACTGACGAAACTCGCCCGCGCCGGCATCGCCGTCATCCTGCTCAGCCACGACCTGCACCTCGTCAGGGCCGTGGCCGACCAGATCCTCGTGCTGCACCGAGGTGCCGCCGTCGAATCCGGCCCGGCCGCCGAGGTGCTCGCCGTACCTCGCCACCGGCACACCCGGCAGTTGCTCGCCACGCCACCGGCCCGGCCACCGGCGACGGTCCGACCGGATCGGCCGCTGCTCCGCGTCACCGACCTGAGCGCCGCCCATCGCGACGGCGGTCGGCGACACGAGGTGCTCCGCGACGTCAACCTGGCCGTGGCCGCCGGACGCTGCCTGGCGGTGGTCGGCCGGTCCGGCAGCGGCAAGACCACCCTCGCCAGGTGCATCGCCGGCCTGCACCCGGCCCACACCGGACAGGTGTCCCTCGCCGGGCAGCGCCTCGCCGCGCACCTCGACCGACGCCAGCCGCACGAACTCGGCGCCATCCAGTACGTCTTCCAGGACGCCCGGGCCAGCTTCGACCCCTACCGGTCGGTCGTGGACCAGATCGGCAGGCCCGCGCGACGCCTGCGCGACGCCACGCCGGACCGGGCGCACCACACCGCCCGGCACCTGCTCGACCGGGTGGGTCTGGCCGAACACACCGCGACCCGGCGTCCCGACCGGCTCTCCGGCGGCGAACTGCACCGCGCGGCGCTCGCCCGCGCTCTGGCCAGCGAACCCCGCGTGCTCATCTGCGACGAGACGACCGCCGGGCTCGACCGCGTCACCCGGCACGGCATCCTCACCCTCCTCGACGAGCTGCGACGCGACCTCCGGCTGGCCGTCGTCGTGATCAGTCACGATCGCGACGTCGTGGCTCACCTCGCCGACCACGTCGTCGTTCTCGACGACGGAGTTGTCGTCGACAGCGGGCCGGCCGACGCCCTGCTGCACCACGCAGACCACCCGCTGACCCGCGCGCTGCTGTACACCGGCCCGGCGACCGCCCCGACACCGTCCAACCCATGACCGGAGAAACCATGCCGCAGTACCCGCACAACGTCGGCCCGTACGAGGTCCAGCCGGCCGACCGCCGGCACCTCGACGGTGCCCGCGGCGTCATGCTCGACACCTTCTACCGCGACTTCGGCCACGGCTACCGGCCCGACTGGCACCGGGACGTCATCGACCTGGCCGGCACCTACCTCGCGCCGGAGCGGCACGCCCTGTTCGTCGCCACCAAGGGCGACGAGGTGGTCGGCACCACCGCGGTACGCGCCGGCGGGCCCAAGAGCCCACCGCACCCTGGCTTCCTCGCCCAGCGCTACCCGGACGACACCACGGCGCAGCTGTTCCGGGTCTACGTGCGCCCGGAACACCGACGCTGCGGTCTCGCCCGGGCACTCGTCGGCCTCGCCGTCGACTTCGTCGCCCGGCAGCCCCGCTACCGTGCGCTCTATCTGCACACGGATCCACGCGTCGACGGCGCCGAACCGTTCTGGCGGAGGCTCGCCACGCCGATTTACGACCCGCGTGCCGGCTGCGACGACACCTACCAGACGGTCCACTTCGAGATCGCGCTGCCCGGCCGCCCCTAGTGCGACCGGGCGGACCGCGTCGCGCTACGCCCGGCGGTCAGCGGCAGCCCCTACCGTGGCCGCCTGTGCCTGGAGAAGCTGCCGACGCTTGTTGTTGCCGAGCCACCGGTGCGATCCGGGCTTGCGAGCCTCGTTCGTGAGGTGACCGACGGCGAACCGGTAGGTCAGGGCCTTGAGTCTGGCGCCGAGGCGGCCGCCGACGAACATCCTGTTCGCGGTGTCGTCCCGGCCGGCGAGTTGGTAGATGCCGGCATGCGAGCCCAGGCCGACACACATCGCACCGAAGAAGACGCTCGCCGGCTCGGGAGCGGTGCCCGCGATGCGCCGCAGCACCGTGTCCGCGGCGTGCGCGCCGAGGCAACTGGCCGTGTACGCGCTCATCCGGTACGGCACGCCGGACGGCGCGGCCGAGTCCCCGGCCGCGACGATGCGCTCGTCGTCGACGCTGGTCAGCGTCTCGTCGGTGATCAGGCGTCCGATGGCGTCGGTCCGCAAACCGCTGCGCGTGGCCAGATCCGGCACCCCGAAACCCGCGGTCCAGATGGTGATCGCGCTCGGCAGCGTCCGACCGTCGTCGAGCCGCACCGCGTCCCGCGTGACCTCGGTGACCGTGCCACCGGGACCGGCCAGTACGTCCACGCCGATCCCACCCAGCGACCGGGCGGCGGCGCGTCGTGCCGCCGGATGCAGGTACGCGCCCAGCACGTCCCCGCAGACCAGAGTGACCCGGTGGCCCCGCTCGGCCAGTTCGGCGGCGGTTTCGATGCCGGTCGGCCCGGCGCCGACGACAGTCACCGGTGTCGCCGGAGGCTGGTCGTCGAGGATCGCGCGCAGCCGCCGCGCCGCCTCGAGCGTGGCCATCGGATAGGCGAACTCGGCCGCGCCGGGAACACGTGGTTCGGCACTCGCGCTGCCCGCCGCGTAGACGAGGTGGTCGTAGCCGAGGGTGCCGCCGCCCAGCAGCGTCACCCTGCGCTGAGCCGCGTCGACTGCCGTGACGGTGTCCCGGACGAGCCGAACATCCTCGGCCAGCACCTGTCGGTACGGCGTGACCGCGTCGTGGACGCCGGCGACCACGTGGTGCAGCCGGAGCCGGATGACGAAGTCCGGCCGTGGATTCACCATGGTCACCGAGACGTCGTCGCGTTGCGTCAGCCGATTGGCGGCCATCACGCCGGCGAATCCGCCGCCGACCACCACCACCCTGGTTCCTGCTGCCATGTCTGACTCCCTTCGCGGACGGTTCCACCCCCAAAGACACCGGCAACGCCCCGGATGTGACCGTCGTGGTTCTCCCATCCCCTGCCGCCACCGTCCGCACCGGGCCGTGCCGGCGGTGTGACGGCGTGATCCCCTGACGGCAGCTCGATCCGTCAGGGGATCACCGAGGAGCGGACTCGGCTCAGGGCGCCGCCACCGGCGCGTCGTTGTTGCCCGGCAACCGGGTCACGCTCGGCAACGGCGCAACGGTCACCGCCGAACGGCTGCCCGCCTCGTCGGCCGGGCAGATCGCGGTGCCCAGCAACGTGTTCCAGGCGATGTCGATCGGGTGCGGATCGGGCAGGCCGATCTGGTGGTGGCTGATGTTGATCCCGGACGACACCTGACGGGCGCCGTCGCGGCTGTGCAGTGA
Organism: Micromonospora palythoicola; assembly: GCF_036689795.1. Lineage (NCBI taxonomy): Bacteria > Bacillati > Actinomycetota > Actinomycetes > Micromonosporales > Micromonosporaceae > Micromonospora > Micromonospora palythoicola. Next base: position 135,630 of record NZ_JBAGKI010000004.1, read on the forward strand.
GATCGTCAGGTGACCGATGACCGCGCCGTCGTGGCCCCAGAACTCCCCGCACGGGGTCGGCAGCGAGTAGATGCCGAGACCGTAGCTGCCGGCGGCGGGCTGTTCGGGCAGCATCGGCACGGCGGTGAGCATCTCGTCGAGAGCGGCCGGGCTGAGCAGGTCGCCGCCGAGCAGCGCCCGGAAGAAGGTGTTCAGGTCCGCCGTGGTGGCGATCATCTCGCCGGCCGTCCACGCCCAGCTCATGTTGAACTCGCTGAGATCACGCACGCCGAACGGGGCGAAGTAGGCGCCACTGTGTGCGCCACGGATCCGCGCGTCGGTGCCCGGAAAGAACGTGTCGGTGAGCCTCAGCGGTCGCAGGATGCGCCGCTGGACCTCGGCCGCCGCGTCGTTGCCGGTGATCGTCTCGATCAGCAGTCCGGCCAGGACGTAGTTGGTGTTCGAGTAGCTGAACCGGGCACCGGGAGCGTTCGTCGGCGGCAGGGCCAGGCCGATGGCCACCAGGTCGGCCGGAGCGTACGTGGTGACCCGCATCTGGTTGATCGCCGCGTACGAGCTGATCATGGCGTTGGTGTAGTTGCCGATGCCGCTCGTGTGGTTGAGCAGCATCCGGACGGTGACCTCGGAGCCGAGCTCGTCCGGCACGATGTCGGGCAGCCACCGCCCGACCGGGTCGTCCAGCCCCAACCGGCCCTCGTCGACGAGCTGGAGCACGGTGGTGGCGACGAACGTCTTGGTGATGCTGCCGATCCGGTGCCGCATCTGCGGCCGCATGGGTTGCGGCCTGGTCAGGAAGGCCTGACCGGCGGCGTCACGCCAGTCGCGCCGGCCGTCGCGCACGGCGACCAGCACGCCCGGGGCGCCGGCTTCGGGTACTGCGGCGAGGGCGGCGCGCAACGCGGCGCGATCCGGTCCGCCAGCGGTCGGCCGCGCTGCGGTACCCGGCTGCGCGGTGGCGGATGCGGGTACGACGGCGATGGTGGCCACCAGCGCGACGCTGGTGGCCACCATCTTCAGTGTCCGAAGAGTACGTGACATGCCAACATGCTCGCCGGAAACCCGGCGGGACGCATCCGGCTCGGGCGGGAGACCCACCTCCCACTGTGGCATGAGCCTGCGTCAATCGCTCGGCGCACGATGCCGGAGTGGGCACAGGGTTTGGCGGCCCGGACGCCGGGGGTAGAGAGCGATCCGCCCATCATCCCACGCCCGAAGGAACACACCATGTCGGTACAGGCATTCCTCTATGTCGTCGCGGTCATCCTGCTCGTGCTGGCCGCGCTGCCCATCTCCACCCGGGGTGTCTCGCTCGCCCTGCTCGGAGCGGCGTTCGCCCTGCTGGCCTATGCCTGGCCAGTGATCACCGAATAGGTGCTGAAGGTCGTCGGTGCGCACCTGAGCCGGCCTGTCGCGGTCGGCGGTACCCGCTGACGGTCCGCTGTGCCGTGACGGTGGAACGTTGCCCGGTTAGGTACGGGCAGCAGGACGAGTCACCTGCTGCCCGTACACCCTGGCCCGCTCGTCAGGCGCCGGACGCGGTCGGCGCGGCGGGCCCTCGGGGCCGGGCATCCGGACTGGGCTTGCGCCCGTTGGCCAGGGAGACGTTGTCGAAGTGGACCTCCACCGGCCGCTCGTAGCGGCGGCCGTTGACCGGGTCGTGGCGCATGAAACCGGCAGCCGCGACGCGGATGGTGACCCGGTAGGGGCCTTCGTCGGGGACGCTCGCATTGGTGCCGTAGTGATGCAGGAACGGATGCCACAGAAATGGCAGGTCGGCGGCGAGGATCGGGGCGCCGTCGCGGCTGAGTCGCAGGTGCACGGCCAGGCCGGGGACGAATCGTCCGTCGGCGGCGTCGGCCACGGCGACCTCGAGGTGGACGTTCGCGTCCTCGGCGGCCTCACGCCAGACGAGTTGGTCGTCGTCGAGGGCATACATGCCTTCGGCTTCCTCGTTGACGAATCCGATGAGGTAGTCCCCGACCTGGGCGGTGTGCGCCCCTTCCTCCTCGGCCATGGCCCGCATGGCCCGGTGGTAGGCGTTGCCCTGAGTGCGAGCCACGTCCAGCTGCTCTTCGGTGGCCTCGTTGCTGGGCGCCATCGGCGGGCTGCTCCGCCTCATGATTTCCCCCATCTCGTCGAGATCCGGCCTCGCAGCGGGCTGGTCGCCGCTCGGGCCCGGCCACTCCTGCCGCGCGGCGCCAGAGGCTCTCCCGGCCTCGGCGACGCCTTCGGTTCCGGATACCCGGCCGTCTGTCGCGGACACTGTTGATCTGCGTTCAGCCAACGGGACCGGTTGTCCACGGTCACCCTGTGTCCGGTCGCCCTGGGCGGGTAGACGCTGCCGAAGGGAGGCTGAGGTCATGCGCATCCCGCGAGGCATCATCGACGATCTCCGGTGGAGTATCGTCGCGCCGTCGACCCCGGAGCACGCCGCGGACCGGCTCGTGCTGCGGCCGGCGGAACGCGAGGATCTTCCGGCGACGTCCCGCGCCCATGTCGAGTTGCTTCCGATCGGGCTGTTTCCGTCGCTCGGTGCCCGCTTCGTGCGTCGTTGGCACCGCACGTTCCTGACCTCGCGGTACGGGGTGGGCGTGGTCGTCATCGACGCCGCTGCGCCCCAGGACGAGATTGTCGGGTTCGTGCTGGGCACCGCCGATCATGCCGGGTACACCACCGAGGTGGCGAAGGACCGGCGTGCCATTGCGTCCCTCGCCCTCGCCGGCCTGTTCGCGCTGGTTGTCCGGCCCCGGGTCGCCCTGCGGGTCGTGCGGACCCGGTTCCGGCCGTGGGCCCGTCGGGTGTCGCGTCGGGCGACCGTGCGCACCCGGGAGCGAACCGAGTCGGTGTCGGCGCCACAGGTGGCGGTCATGACCGCGCTGGCGGTGCGACCGGACTGGCGCAAGAGCGGCGTCGGGATGCTGCTGGCCGCGCGGTTCGTCGAGCTGGTCGGTAGCAGCGGCGCGCGGTGGGTCGAGGCGCAGACCTCTACCGGACCGCTGGGCGCGACCGGGTTCTACGAGCGTCTGGGCTGGGAGGCGGGCCAGGCGCGCCCTACCCCGGACGGCGACCGCGTGCGTACCTACCGCCTGGCCCTCGGTGGTGCCGGTTGGACCTCGACGGCCTGACCGTGCCGGTCGAGGCTCAACCGTCGTACGCCCCGGGTCAGCTCAACCGGAAGGTGACGTTGTCGACGTCGAAGGTCGTGACGCCGTTGCCGGCCGACTCGCTGGCGAGGAAGCTGACCGTGGCGGTGCGCTCGGTCGCCGCGATCCCGGTCGACATGGTGTACTGCCGCCACTCCGGTCCGCCGTCGAAGGCCAGCGAGAACCGGGTCTTCGGGGGAATCCCGGTGGCCGCCAGCCCGACGTTCAGGTAGTCGCCGCGGCTGGTCTCGGTGGTGGTGGTCCGGACCCAGAAGCGGACCGTCAGGTCGCAGTTGGCCGGCACCGTGACGGTGGTGCGCAGCAGGTCGGAACGGGTCACGTCCAACCCGGCGAAGGTGGCGTACGCCCGGCCGGTGCGCGCGGGTCGGGTCGGGTCGCCGAGCACGACGATGCGGGGGCCGGCCTCCCAACCGTCGGTGCCACGCTCGAACCCCGGGTTCGGGTGGATCTGGCCGGTGCAGGACGGGTCGGCTGCCGGCTGGTCAGCGGGCGCGCTGCCGGGGGTCAGGAGCAGCAGGACGGCGACGACAGTGGTGGTGACGAAGGCCTTCATCAGTGCTCCCCGTGGTCAAGGCATTCGAGAGTGTCAATCGACGATGCTTCATGAGAGTTGGCGCGTCAAGCCCATCCCAACCGGGGACCGCGGGTAGTGCGACCCGCGGACCGACCCGGGGTGATGAGTTGTCGCGCTCGTAGCCGTCATACCTACGACGGGACACGACGACGTGAGGATGACGTGATGAACGCGGACACGCGGCCGAAGGAGCTGGGTGTGGGTGGCCTGGGGGACATCGACGAGCCGGCGTTCTCGGGGTTGGCGCAACGGCACCGGCGGGAACTGCACGTGCACTGCTACCGGATGCTCGGGTCGTTCGAGGATGCCGAGGACACCGTGCAGGAGACGTTCCTGCGCGCCTGGCGGCGGCGGGAGACCTTCGCCGGTCGATCCACGTTCCGGGCCTGGCTGTACCGGATCGCCACCAACGCCTGCCTGGATCTGCTCGCCAGGTGCCGCCCGGAGCCGGCGTCCGGCGGCGAGGTGCGGTGGTTGCAGCCCTATCCGGACCGGCTGCTCGACGAGCTGGCCGCCGGCGTCGAGGACGAGCCGGAGGTGGTCGCCGTCGCCCGGGAGACGATCGAGTTGGCGTACCTGGTCGCGGTCCAGCACCTGGCGCCGCGCCCACGGGCCGTGCTGATTCTGCGGGACGTGCTCGGCTGGCCGGCGAAGGACGTCGCGGAGCTGCTCGGCGACTCGGTCAACTCGGTGAACAGCGCGCTGCAGCGGGCCCGCGCGGGCATGCGGGAGCATCTGCCGGCCGAGCGGCAGGACTGGACCGGCGGCGGGGAGGACGCCGGGACGCGGGATCTGGTGCGCCGCTACACCGAGGCCAGCGTGGCCACCGACATCGACGGTCTCGCCACGCTGCTGCGTGAGGACGTGCGCTGCTCGATGCCGCCCACCCCGGGCCTGCACGTCGGCCGCGACGTGGTGGTCGAGGACTGGGTCAGCAGCGGCTTCGTGGGCATGACGGGCCTGCGTGCCGTCGAGACCCGGGTCAACCGGCAGCCCGCCGTCGCCTTCTACCACCTGCGCAAGCGGGAGGGCGCGTACCTGCCGCTGACCATCGACGTGCTGCGGGTCACCGGCGGGGCGATCGCCGAGATCGTCACGTTCCACGACGACCAGTTCCCACGGCTCGGGCTACCGGACCGCCTGCCCGTCGACGGCACCGACTGAACCATTCGCGCCGTCCGGCGGGACGCCGTGGCCGCGTACCAGCGGGAACCGGCTGCGTCGTCAGCTCGACAGCACCGACGCACCGATCCCGGGCACCCGGCCGCGTCGGACCTGACAGACCGCAGGTTTCGCTGACCGCCGCACCCGGGTAGCGGAGGGCGCATGAACCGCAATCTCGCCAAGGGTCTCCAGGTTGCGTGGGGTATGCCGGAGTTCCGGGGCGGGTTGCGACACCTCATCGACCTCGACGAGGTGTCGGTGCTGCTGGCCACGCTGTCCGTCCCGGATCACGACCGCGAGGTGGAACGCAGCCTGTTGAGGCTGCTGCGATCCGGTCTCGACACGGTCGAGATCCGGGCGGCCGTGTTGCTGCTGCTGGAGCAGGACGACGTACGCCGGCCGCTTGTCGCGGCGGTGCGGCCGATCGTCGACCGACCGGATCAGGCGGCGGCCATCGCTTCGGCGGCCGAGGATCCCGTGGTGCGGCGCGAGGTGCGGGCGGTGCTGGACAGCGCCCCGGTACGCGAGCTGATCTGGCAGGCGATCGACAACCAGTTCAGCGACAAGCGGCTCGGCCTGATCCGCCGGGCGGCGGTGCTGTTCGTGCGGCATTCGAGCGTCCGGCGCCTCGCCTGGGCCCTGCGCCGACACGGCGTGCTGCGCGCGCTGCGTCAGCGGCCGTGACCGGCGGCTATCCTGCCACCTCGTGGGCAGCACGCACCTTCGCACCGAACGTCTCGAGCTTCGTCCAGTGCGGGACGAGGACGTCGACCGCATGCTGGAGTACCGCAACCTGCCGGAGGTCACCCGCTGGCTGCTGCGCACCGAGGTCGACCCGGCGTCCTTCCGGGCGGCCTGGCGGCGCGCGGCGCAGGACCCCGACGACCACAGCGTCGCGGTGACCCTGGGCGGCGTGGTGATCGGGTCCGTCTCGCTCGACGTGGTCGACGGCATGGGGCAACCCGGCATGCCGGCACGGACCGAGGCCCAGCTCGGCTACATCTTCGACCCGGCTCACGGTGGGCGGGGCTACGCGACCGAGGCGGTCACCGCGATGGTGGCGTACGCGTTCGACCGGCTGGGCGTACGCCGGATCACCGCCGGCTGTTTCGCGGACAACCTGCCCTCCGTGCGGCTTCTCGAGAAGATCGGCATGCGTCGTGAGCAGCACGGTGTCGGCGACTCCTGGCACGCCGAGCTGGGCTGGGTGGACGGCTACACCTACGCCCTGCTCGCCGAGACGTGGCGCCAGGGCAGACCGTCAGGTGGCGGGCAGGCGTACCTCGAACCGGCAGCCTCGGTCGGTGTTGGCGACGTTGACCCGGCCGCCGTGCGCCTCGACGAGACCGCGCACGATGGCCAGGCCGAGTCCGCCGCCACCACCTGAGTCCGCCGCCGCGGGGGTGCGGGCCCGTTCACCTCGGAACGCGACGTCGAAGACCCGGTCCAGGTCCTCGCCGGGGATGCCGCCGCAGGTGTCGGAGACGGCCAGCCACACGTTGTCGCTCTCGTGGCCGGCGGCGATGTGCACGCTGCCGTCCTCCGGTGTGTAACGGACGGAGTTGATCAGCAGGTTGCTGACGATCCGGGCGAGTTCACGCTCGCCGGCCCGGACGTCGGGCCAGCCGCTGTCGGCGGCCACCAGGTGGATCCGGCGGCGGGCGGCCAGCGGCGCGACGCCGGCGATCGCGTCGGACACCACGTCACCCAACGGCACGGTGGTGGGCATGAGCCGCAGCGCACCGGCGTTGATCCGGGACAGCTCGAACAGGTCGTCGACGAGCTGGGCCATCCGGTCGGTCTCCATTCGGATGCGCCGGTGGTACTCGTCGACGACGGCCGGGTCGTGGATGATGCCGTCCTCGAGGGCCTCGGCCATGGCCCGCAGTCCGGCCAGCGGGGTCCGCAGGTCGTGCGACACCCACGCCACGAGTTCGCGACGGCCGGCCTCCAGCCGCCGCTCGCGTTCCCGGGCCGCCCGGGCCCAGACCGCGGCGGCGGCGAGTCGCCTGCCGAAGATGGCGCCGACGGCGAGGCTGATCACCGCCGAGGCGCTGACCGTGACGAGCACGACCCACAGGTCGTGCGCGGACAGGAACATCGCCTGCGCGACGGTGGCGACTCCGGCGACCACGGCGAGGACGGTGACGGCGAGCAGCACCAGGATGTGCACGAGAATCGACCGGCCTCGCAGCAGCCGTAGCGCCGCGGCGCCGGCCAGGCCGACGACGCCTCCGGCGGCGAGGGCGTAGAGCCCGATGAGCAGCGTGTCGGTCACCGGGCCGCTTCCTCCTCGAGTGGGTCGTAGCGGTATCCGACGCCCCAGACCGTGCGGATGCGCTGCGGATCGGCCGGATCGGTCTCGATCTTCTCGCGCAGCCGACGGACGTGGACGGTGACCGTCGACTGGTCGCCGAACTGCCACCCCCAGACCTTGTCCAGCAGGTCGGTACGCGACCACGCCCGTCCCGGATGGCGCATGAAGAAGATCAGCAGATCGATCTCCCGGGCGGTGAGCGACAGCGGCGCGCCACCCAGGGTGGCGACGCGGCGGGCGCTGTCCACGGTCAGCGTCGCGTCGGTCAGCTTCGCCGAGACGGTCGGCGCCGTGGGGTGCGCGGCGGTGCGGCGCAGCACGGAGCGGATCCGCAGCACCAGTTCGCGGGGGGAGAAGGGTTTGGTGACGTAGTCGTCGGCACCGACCTCGAGCCCGAGCACCCGGTCGGCCTCCTCACCGAGCGCGGTGAGCATGACCACCGGCAGGTCGGGCAACTGCCGCCGGATCCGGCGGCAGACCTCGAGGCCGTCGATGCCGGGCATCATGAGGTCGAGGACCACGAGATCGGGGCGTTTGGCGGCGATCGCGGCGAGGCCGTCGGCGCCGTCGGTGGCCAGTTGAACCTCGCAGCCGGCCTGCTCCAGATATCGTCGTACGACGTCACTGACCGTCGGGTCGTCGTCGACCACTAACACCCGGTGTCCCATCCTGACCAGGCTATCGACCACGGGTCACGGACGACCGTCGGCGGGTCTTTCGGATTCCTTACGGTCCGCCGCCGTCCCGCGTCGCCGCACCAGGCAGGCCAGCAGCGTCGTGCCGGCGACGGCGAGCAGGACGGCGACCAGGTTGCGACCGTACGGCAGCGGCAGCACCGAGGTGTTGTCGGCCGCGCGTCCGAACCCCAGGGCGAGGGGGAGTCCCACCACGGTGACCGCGGCGACGACGATCACGGCCGTCCGGATCGTCGGACGGTACCGGGACGGGACGCGGGTCAGCGCGACACCGACAGCCAGCACCGCCGCCATCCAGACGACGTCGTGGACCACCAGCACCGCGGCCAGGAAGAGCAGCACCCCGCCCGGCGTCAGGTCGGCGTCGGTGAGGGCACCGACGACGGCGTACGCCATGAGCAGGCCACCGCCGACGACCAACACGGTCCGGGTCTTCATCCCGTCCCCACCACGGTGATCCGGCTGAGCCATTTGGTCTGCAGCACGCCGGGCCGGTTGGGCGCGATCAGCCGTGCCGGATAGCCGTGGTCGAGGTGCAGGGGCTCGCCGCCCAACCGCAGCGCGACCAGGGTCAGCGGATCTGCGACGTGTTCCGGTGGCACCGTGCAGGCCCGGTACGCGCCGCCCACCTGCAACGACTCGACCCAGGCCGACGAGCGTCGAGGATCGGCACCCACGAGCGCGACCAGATCGCCCAACCGGACGCCGGTCCACGTCCCGGTGGCGCTCCAGCCCTCCACGCAGGCGATCGGCAGTCGCGCGGTGTACTGCGGAAGTCGGTTGAGGGCGGCGAGGTCCAGGCTGACGCTGCGGCCCTCTCCGGTGACCCGCAGCCGGTACGCCGGGTCGAGCGCCGCGGCGCGCACCCCGGCACCGGCCGCGGTCCGGTTCACCGGTAGGCCCTGCGGCCCGACGTCGGGGTGGCGTGGGGCGAGCACCGCGAGACCGGTCAACGGTCGGATCGTCTGCCCGACCGTGGTCAGGGTGATCAGCCCGGACGCGGCGGCGACGCCGGCGAGCAGGGAACGCCGGTTCAGCCCGTCCTGCGGTGGCTCGCCGGTGGGGCGCGCGAGCGCGGCGCGGACCGCCGGCAGGTGCACGCCGATGTGCACCAGCAGCCCACCGACCGCCAACCAGGCCACCCAGTAGTGCCCGGCGGTGAAGAAGAACGGCATCGGCGCGTACCAGCGGGAAATGTTGAGCACGCCGCTGACCAGCAGGAACAGTGCCGCGGCGACAAGCAGACCGAGGCTGGCGCGTTCGGCCGCGTGGACGATCGAGCGGACCGGCGGCCAGCCGAACAGGTGGGGGTACACCGACCACAGCTTGGCGCCGAGCAGCGGGATCGAGGCGAGCCCGGTCGCCACGTGCAGCCCCTGCGTGAACCGGTAGAGCCCGACCGGGCGGGCCGGCCACCAGAACCAGCCCGGCGGGTGCTGGATCAGGTGGCTGAGCAGACCGGTGGCGAAGCAGACGGCGAACGCCACGCCGAGGGCGACGCCGAGCTGACCGGTCAGCCGGGTCGACCGCAGCCGGGACCGGAACACCCCGGGGCGCAGCGGTCCGCGCCGCAGCGTCACCGGTGGTGCCGGCAACGGCGCCAGGCACCACCGGGCGAGGCGTCGTAGCACCGTCACGCGGCCGGTCATCGGGAAGCCAGGGTGGCGAACCACCGCCCCGCCTCCGTCCAGGTGTCGACCACCCGCATCCCGGTGGCGTCGGCCAGCTCCGGAAGGTCGTCGAGGGGTACGCAGGCCCAGGGCAGGACACGGTCGGCGCCGTCCGGGGTCCGCACCGTCGCGGTTCCGGACCAGGCCGGCGTGCCGGCCGGTGCCAGCTCCACGTGGAGGCGCCCGTCGACGGCCAGCAGCTGACGGCACCGGCGAAGCAACCGGAGCGGGTCACCGCCGATGCCGATGTTGCCGTCGGCCAGCAGCAGGTGCCGCCAGCGGCCGGCACCGGGCACCGGGCCGAAGACGTCGCGTTGCAGCGCGGCCGCGCCCCGGCGGCGGGCCAGCAGCACCGCGCTGGCGCTGACGTCGATGCCGAGGGCCGGCCGGCCGGCGTGGCTGAGGGCGCTGGTGAGCCGGCCCGGGCCGCAGCCGACATCGAGGGTGTGACCGGTGCAGCAGCCGATCAGCGCATCGTCTCCGGCGATCGTGTCCCGGCACCAGGCGGCCGGGTCGAAGCGGTAGACCTCGCCGCTGGCGTGCCGGGCCGTGAAGGCGGCCGGGATGCCGGCGGCGGCCCGGTCGAGCGCGGTGTCGAAGACCGCGACGGCGTTCACCGGGCGACCGGTGCGGGCTGCGGCACCTCGGCGGCGACGGCGCGGGCGAACCGGCTGTCCGGCGGGCACAGGTTGGCCACGGCGCGCGCGTCGGCAGCGGTGTCCACATCGGACAACCAGGGCAGCAGGCGTACCCGCAGGCCGCGCCGACGCAGCGCGACCACGGTGCGTCGGCCGGTGCTCGCCGTGGAGGTGGCGACGGTACGCAGCACGGTGGCGTGGCCGGGGTCGCGCAGCCCCAACGTCCACCAGCCGCCGTCGACGGCCGGACCGAGCACCGCGTCCGGGCCGTCCGCCGAGGCGAGCAGCTCCCGGGCGGTGTCGAGGTGTTCGACGAGCAGCTGCGGGGTGTCCATGCCGATCAGCACGGCGGGCGTGCCGGGTGTACGGGCGTCGGCGAACGCGTTGGCGAGGCGGTCGCCGAGGGAGTCGCCGCGCTGGGGGAGCGTGGCCCAACCCGGCGGGGCGGGGTGGTCGCCGTCGATCACGAGAATGCGGGCGCCGGCCGCGGCGGTGGTGACGGTGTCCAGGGTGTCGGCCAGGGCGGCGGCGGCGACCCGGGCCGCCTGCTCGGGGGTGCAGGGTGGGCAGAGTCGCGTCTTGACGCGTCCGGGTGTCGGCGCCTTGGCCAGCACCAGAACCTGGGCGGCGCTCACCGGGCCAGCACCGCACTCATGTCGCGCACCGTGCGGGCGGTGCCGAGCAGGGTGCCGGTCACCTTCGAGCGGGTGCCGGCCGCCCGGGGACCGTAGTCGACGTCGATCTCGACCACCCGCCAACCGGCCCGGCCCGCCGCGATCAGCAACTCCAACGGGTAGCCGAACCGCCGGTCGCGCAGCCCCAACGCCAGCAGGTCGTCGCGGCGTACCGCCCGCATCGGGCCGATGTCGTGGACGTCCAGGCCGGTCGTGCGGCGCAGCCGGTGGGCGAGGAAGGCGTTGGCGGCCCGGGCGTGCAGCGGCCACACCCCCCGTCCGACCGGGCGGCGGCGGCCGGTGGCCAGCTGCGCCTGACCGGTGCGTACGCACCCGGCCAGCCGGGGCAGTTGCGTCGGGTCGAAGGAGCCGTCGGCGTCCATCACGCACACCACCCCGTCGACCGGGTCGGCCGCCTCGACCCCGGCGTGCACGGCAGCGCCGTAGCCGGGTTCGGCGACGCTGATCACCTCCGCGCCGTGGGCCCGCGCCACCTCGGCCGAGTCGTCGGTCGAGCCGTTGTCCACCACGATCGGCCGGTAGCCGGCCGGTATCCGGGCCAGCAGGCCGGGCAGGGCCGGTGCCTCGTTCCGGCAGGGAAGTACCACATCGGTCATGTCGCGGACGCTAACCAGCATCGAGCCGGGCAGGTATTACCAGCCGATGATGAAGTCTTACGAGACGCTGACGGCTGCCCGTCACGGCCACCGCCGGCGCCCGGCTGGCTCTAGCGTCGGCGCCGTGACCCACGTACTCGTCACCGGCGGAGCCGGCTTCATCGGGACCCACGTCGTCGCCGCGCTGCACCAGGCCGGCCATCAGGTGTCCGTCGTGGACGCCGGTCACCCCGGCGCGCACCGCGCACCGCTGCCGGACACCGTGGCCGGCGCCCCGCTGCGCCAGGCCGACCTGCGCGACCGGACCGCCGTCGCCGCCGCCCTGACCGGCGTCGACGTGGTCGTGCACCAGGCGGCCATGGTCGGGCTCGGCGTGGACCTCGACGACCTGCCCGAGTACGTCGGCTGCAACGACCTCGGCACCGCCGTGCTGCTCGCCGAGATGGCCCGCGCGGGCATCCACCGGCTCGTGCTGGCCAGCTCGATGGTGGTCTACGGCGAGGGCGCCTACACCTGCGTCCGGCACGGCGCGGTGCGCCCCGCCCCACGCGCCGCCACCGACCTGGCCGCCCGCCGCTTCGAGCCCGCCTGCTCCACCTGCGGCGCCGCCCTGGAGCCGGGACTCGTCGACGAGGAGGCGCCACTGGACCCGCGCAGCGGGTACGCCGCCACGAAGGTGGCGCAGGAGCACCTCACGGCGGCCTGGTGCCGGCAGACCGGTGGCACCGTGGTGGCGTTGCGGTACCACAACGTCTACGGTCCCGGCATGCCGCGCGACACGCCGTACAGCGGCGTCGCGGCGATCTTCCGGTCCGCGCTGGCGGCGGGACGGGCCCCGCGGGTGTTCGAGGACGGCCGACAGCGACGCGACTTCGTCCACGTCGACGACGTGGCGGCGGCCAACCTCGCCGCGGTGACGGCCACCGGCAGCCGCACCGGCTGGCGGGCCTACAACGTCGCCTCCGGCCAGCCGGCCAGCATCGGCGAGATGGCCGCCGAACTCGCCCGGGCCACCGGCGGGCCCACGCCGGTGGTCACCGGCGAGTTCCGGCTCGGCGACGTACGCCACGTGGTCGCCTCACCGGCCCGTGCGGAGAACGAACTGGGGTTCCGCGCGGCGGTCCGCCTCGCCGACGGAGTCCGGCAGTTCGCCCACGCACCGCTGCGCGGATGAGCACACCGCTGCCCGCCCGACTGCGGCGTACCACCGCACGGGCCGACCTGGTCGCCGTCGGCGTCGCCGTCGGGTTGTTCGCCGCCGCCGCCGGTGTCGGTGGCCTGCTGCACCTGCTGGGGCGTCCGGTGCACGCCAGCGCGGCGCCGCTGTTCGCGCACTGGCGACCGCACGTCGGCCCCGGTACCCCGCTGGCGGTGGCGGTGGCCGTGCTGGTCTGCTGGCGTGGACCCGCCCTGGCGACCCGGCTGCCGTGGCGGCGGCTGCTCGTCCTGTCCTACGCCACCGCGCTGGCGTGGACGCTGTCCCTCGCCCTGGTAGACGGCTGGCAACGCGGCATCGCCGGCCGGCTGAGCACCCGCCACGAGTACCTGCACGAGGTGCCCGGCGTCACCGACATCCCGGCCATGCTGGGCACCTTCACCACCCGGATCCTCGACTTCCAACCGGATTCCTGGACCACCCACGTGTCGGGGCACCCGCCCGGAGCGCTGCTGGTGTTCGTCTGGCTGGACCGGGTCGGGTTGGGCGGCGGCGGCTGGGCGGGGATGCTGTGCATCCTGACGGCGGCGCTCACCGCCGTCGCCGTGCCACACACCGTGCGGTTGCTCGGCACCGACGACGCGGCGCGCGCGGTGCTGCCGTTCGCGGCGTTGTTCCCGGGGGCGGTCTGGTCCGGCGTGTCCGCCGACGGCCTGTTCGCCGGGGTGACCGCCACCGGCGTCGCGCTGCTGGCGTACGGCGTCACCCGGGGCAGCGCGCTCGGCGCGCTCGGCGGCGGCGCGCTGCTCGGCTTCGGCTGCTACCTCTCCTACGGGCTGGTGCTGATGGTCCCGATCGCGGTCGCCGTGGTGATCCTGGGTCACCGGCACCGGCCCGCCGCCTGGTGGGCGCTCGGCGGGGCGGCACTTGTGGCGGGTGCGTTCACGGCCGCCGGCTTCGACTGGCTGACCGGCTACCACCTGGTCGTCGAGCGCTACTACCAGGGCATCGCCAGCCGACGCGCGTACGGCTACTGGGTCTGGGCCAACCTGGCGATCGTCACCGTCGCCGCCGGCCCGGCGGTCGCCGTCATCCTCAGCCGCGCGGCGGTCGCCGGATGGCGGGCGGTCTCGTCGCTCCGGCCGGGCAGTGGTCTGCCGCGACCGCGGCACGGCACCCTCGGGTACGCCTGCTGGCTGCTGCCGCTCGCCGCGACGGCGGCGATCGTCGCCGCGGACCTGTCCGGCTACAGCAAGGCCGAGGTCGAACGCATCTGGTTGCCCTTCACCGGGTGGCTCATGGCCGGCGCCGCCCTGATTCCCGCCACCGGCCGCCGTACCTGGCTCACCGCGCAGGCCGCGGTGGCCCTCACGATCAACCACCTGCTGCTGACCACGTGGTAGGCGGCCGTGACCCGGCCGGTAGCGAACTGGAGGTGAGCGTGTCCCCATCCGCGGAACTCGCCGTCATCGGCGGCTCGGGACTCTACGCGCTGCTCGACGGCGCGACCGAACACGTCGTCCGGACACCGCACGGTGAGCCTTCCGACGCGGTGACGATCGCCGAGGTCGGCGGCCGTAGGGTGGCGTTCCTGCCCCGGCACGGCCGCGATCATCGGCATCCCGCGCACCGGATTCCCTACCGGGCCAACCTGTGGGCGCTGCGGTCGCTCGGGGTACGCCAGATACTCGCTCCGTGCGCCGTCGGTGGCCTGCGGCCGGACCTCGGGCCCGGCACGTTCGTGGTACCCGACCAGCTCGTCGACCGGAGCAGCGGCCGGGTGCAGACGTACTACGAGCAGGGCGCGGTGCACGTCTCCTTCGCCGACCCGTACTGCCCGGTCGGTCGGCGTACCCTGCTGGCGGCCGCCACCGGCCGGTCGGTGCCCGCCCACGACGGCGGGACGATGGTGGTGGTGGAGGGGCCACGTTTCTCGACCCGCGCCGAGTCCCGGTGGTACGCGGCGATCGGCGGCGCGGTCATCAACATGACCGGCCACCCGGAGGCGGTCCTCGCCCGGGAACTGGCCCTCTGCTACAGCTCCATCGCCCTGGTGACCGACCTGGACGCCGGTGTGCGGAGCGGTCACGGGGTGACCCAGCAGGAGGTGTTCCGGGTCTTCGGTGAGAACACCGAGCGGCTGCGCGGGCTGCTGCTCGACGCGGTCGCCGCACTTCCGGTTGGGCGGGACTGCCCGTGTCCGCACAGCCTGGACGGCATCAGCCTCCCGTTCGAGCTGCCCTGACCTGCGGCCGGAACGTCGTTCGCCCGACCTTCGCCTACCCGAAGGTGTGCCGGCGGTCGGCGACCGGGTGACGGCGAGCCGAGGAGATCAGGCCCATCCGGAGATCTCGGGCCCGGTGTGCGGGTCGGTGAACCGAAGTCGGTAGACCGCGGGCATCGGCATCTGTCGCGCCCCGGGCCAGTCGACCGGCACGCCGAAGCCGGCCAACGCGCGGCAGATGAAGGTGCCGTGGCTGCCGACGAGAACCACCCGGCCGGGGTGGCGCCGGACGAGTGTCCGCAGGGCGGCGACGGCACGGATGCCGAGCTGATCGAGGCTCTCGCCGCCCGGGCGTGCGTAGAAGAGATCCGTCCAGCTTCTGACGTGGTGCGACTCCCAGAGCTCGGTGAAGGCGAGCCCGTCGTCCCACTCGCGCAGCTCGGTCCGGGTACGGGACGGGTAGGCCGAGCGCGTCGGCGGTCGGTTGGACCGTCTGGATCGCCCGCCGGTACGGGCTGGACCAGACCGCCGCCGGTCGCGGCTCGCTGAGGGCCGTCACCAGTTCCTGCGCCTGCCGCAGCCCGCGCGTGGTCAGCGGGCGGGTGAAGTCGTCCGGACCGTCGGCGGTGGGTGGGACGGACCGGGCGTGCCGGACCAGCACGATCTCGGTCGGGGTCCGGATGCCGTTCACCCTCGGCCCCAGAGGCCGTGGAGATTCCTGCCGGGTCGGAAGCCGTGCGCCTGCGCCAGTTGAGCGGCCTCACCGAAGCCGTGGCCGACGAGAGCCGGCAGGTGGGCGTCGCTGCCGAAGGTGATCGCGTCGCCGCCCTCCTGGTGCCACCAGCCGAGCACGGTCGCGTGCAACGGCAGTCGGGTGTTCACCTCCAGCGCCCGACCGGACAGCGCGGTCACCCGCAACGCCTCGCGGAACTCGTCCTCGACGACGGTGGGATCGAAGGGGCCCACGTCGTCGGTCGGCCAGGAGCGGACCGGATAGTCGATGTGCGCCAGCACGTCGAACGTGTCGCTGGTGGTGACCATGGTGGCGACGTCGGCGAGGTACGCCCGGACCACTTCATAGGGATCGCGGTGCGGGTAGATCGCCCAGGGCTCGGCGAAGCCGTCCTGATCGGGCAGGGTGTGCAGGGAACCGAGGAGGCGGTCGAATCGGCCGGTGGCCAGCACCCGCGCGATCTGATCGGCGTGGCGATGGGGTTCACCCAGCTCGAGACCGCTGAGGATGCGCAGCTGGGGGAATCGCTCCCGGCAGCGGTGCACCGCTGCCAGGTACCCGGCGGCGTCGAAAGCGGGCGGCGTCAGTATCCCGCTCGCGTCGGCGAGCGAGGTGAGGTGGTCCGAGACGTACGGGCCCTCGGTGGCGACCCGCCACGCGGTGTGGTCCAGGTGTTCGGTGAAGGCGATCGCCGGCAGACCGAGTTCGACGGCCCGCGCGCACGATCCTTCCATGTCACCGACCGGGGTGTCCCACGACCACTCGCTGTGCACATGGCTGTCCGGGGGCAGTGGCATCGGACGACCTCCGTTTCCGGCGGGTGTCGGGACGCGCTCGGCACCTGGCCGGTCGGCCGAACCGGACGGTCGGGCATGTCCCTGTGCGACGGACAGTACGAGCCGCATGGGAAGGAGCCCTGGCCACAGTCGTACGGCTCCTGTCTCGTCCTCACCGCCGGCATCGAGGGTCTGCACCGGGGGGAGGCACCACGGCGTCATTCGTGCAGGAGCTGCTCGCGGAGGATGTCGGCGTGCCCGCAGTGTTGGGCAAGTTCGCGCAGCACGTGCAGATACACCCAGCGCAGTGGTAGCGGGCCGCGCCGGTTGCCGGGCAGAATGTCGTCCAGCCCCAGGGACGACGTCGCCTGGCGGGACGCCGCGCAGGCCTCGCGGTGCGCGTGCTGGACGCTGGCGATCGTGTCGCCGTCGTCGAGGATGAACGAGTCGTCCGGCGTCGCCGGGATGCCGATCTCCGCGCGCGACCGGCCCGTGACGGCTTCGTCGAACCAGACCTTCTCCACGAAGGTGGCATGCTTCACCAGACCCAGCAGCGTGGTCCGGGAGACCACCAACGACCGGCGTGCCTGTTCCTCGGTCAGCCCGTCCAGGCAACTGGTGAGCGCCCTGCGGTGCTCGTCGATGAACGCCTCGAACTGGGCCTGCGCCGGCTGGGCGACGACCTGGTCGGCGAAGGTGGGTGGATAGGACGGCATGCAAGAAGCATCCCACCCCCGGGTCGACGAAGCATCGCCGGTGCCCGAGGCCGACCCGGTCCGGCCGGGCAGCGTAATTCGGTCGCGTGCGGCTCCACCTGCGAGGACGATACGGCGATGCCCGGTGTGCCTGAGGGATTCACCTACCGCCTCCGCAAGAACGGTGAGGTGGAACTGCTCCACCACGGCCGCCCCGCCGTGGTGCTCAGGGGTGCCGCCGCGGCCCGATTCCTGCTCGACGTGCACGAGGAAGATCCGCAGGAGTTGATGGCGCGCCTCACCGGCGACTACCGACGCGGCAACGAGCGGACGGCCAGGAACCACCCCCGCAACCGACGCCGGTAGCGCGCGTCGGCGCGCCATGGCACCATCCCGACGTGGCGGCCGGGCTGCGCCCCAGCGAGTCGGAGACCGTCCGCCAGATCGCCGACGTGCTGGCCACCGGCGATCTCACCCGGTGCGCGCCCGGCGCACCGCCGAACACCCACTGGTCCGATTGGCCGGAGTCCGGGAATCTGTAGCCGGTCGTCAGACGTCGGCTTCGAGGGCGAAGGTGTTGCCGTCCGGATCCTGGAACCATGCGATGCGCCCACCGCCGGCCCGCGCGGTGATTCCCCTGGCGTCATGTTCCAACTGGTCGTACCGGATGATCTCGACGCCGGACGAGACGAGCTCGTCGACGATCTGGTCGATGTCGTCGACGTACCAGGTCGCGAGTGTCGCGGGGCTCTTTCCGGCGGTGACCGACTGGTAGACATTCAGGGCCGGCCTGCCCCCGCAACCATAGATGCGGCTGCCGTCGGGGATGTCCGCGCTGGGTCCGGACCGCACTGCCTGAAGGCCGAGTTTGCCTTCGTAGAACGCGACTGCCCGTTCGATGTCGGACACCGCGATTGACGCTCTGAGGTCGTACCTGCGCAACGGCATGAGCCACTGTCGCACAGAGCCAGGTGACGAGCGCTTCACGGCAGCATCGAATGGTCATTCGGGGTGGCCGACCAGCGGGCTTATCAGCATGATTCTGCGTCGCGGGTCGGCCGACAGCCATCCCGTTGCCTGCTCGCCGGGAAGCAGCGCGGTCCAAGGGATCTCCGCGCGCGTCCGCGCGCCCCGGCCGATGCGCAGCACGAACCGCCAAGGCTCCTGGCCGGTAGACCCGGACCAGGCCCGGCCACGGATACACGGATCGGCGGTCAGTAACTCGTACTGCTCGGCTACCAGACCATCGCACCAGTACCACCGAAGATGCCGGTCCGCGAAGCCCTGGAACTCGGCGCGGATGCGGAACTCCATCCGTGTCCAGAAGTCCTGCTCATCCATGGCGACCTCACCGACAACGGGCCAGCAGTGTCATCGAGCCCCGCCCGCCACAGTGACATCCGCTTCCGCAGGCCCTCGGCCCCCGGCCAGAACACTAGGTTGGACCAGATGCGCACCATCGCGAGCGACCGCCTGCTGCTGCGTCCTTGGCGTGACGAGGACGCCGACTTCGTGTTGGACCTCGAGTCGCGCTGGGAGGTCGTGCGGTTTCTCGGCGCGCAGCCGACAACCATGAACAGCCGTGAGGAGGCTCTCGCCTCGATCGCACGCCGACGCGCCATCGACGATCCGGTGCACGGGATCTGGGCCATCACCACCGCTACCGACGGCCAACTGGTAGGAAACCTTCTGCTCAAACCGATTCCCCTGTCGGTTGGCGAACCTGCCGGCGGGCCGGCCGATGTCGAGATCGGCTGGCACCTGCATCCGAACGCCTGGGGACACGGCTACGCCACCGAAGCAGCGGCGGCGGCTCTGAACGACGTGTTCGGCCGAGGTCTGACGAGGGTCATCGCGGTCACGAACCCGGACAACCATGCCTCCCAGGCGGTCTGCCGCCGGCTCGGCATGACGCGCCTCGGCCGAACGACGAGGTACTACGACACGACGACCGAGCTTTTCGAGAAGCTGGCCGGCTGATCGGCACGAGGACCGCCACGACCACCTTCCGCGTAGGGCGGTCTTGCGGGGTATGCCCCGACGGGCGCCGGCCTCGGCACCGTGACCGGGACTTGTCGACCTTCCGAGCCCCGACGCGGGATTCGAACGTCGCCCGCTACGGTGCGGGTTCCAGTACGACGACCGGAATCTGGCGGCTGGTCTTCCGCTCGTAGTCGGCGAAGAACGGGTACGCGGCCTTCTGCGCGCTCCAGATCCGTTCCCGCTCGTCTCCGCTGGCGACGCGGGCGACCAACTCGACCGTGTCCGTGCCGATCTCCGCTTGCGTGTGCGGATGCGCGAGCAGGTTGTGATACCAGTCGGGGTTGGTGGGCGCGCCGGCCTTCGAGGCGAAGACGGCATAGCCGCCGTCCACCTCCTGGTACATCATCGGGTGTACGCGGGGTTGGCCGCTCTTGGCGCCGACCGTGTGCAACAGCAGCAGCGGCTGGCCAGCGAAGTGGCCGCCCACCTGCCCGCCGTTGGCGCGAAACTCGGCGATGACCTTGTCGTTCCAGTCGCTCATGTCTTCCTCTCGACCAGTGCGTACCGGCTCCTGAGTCCGATTCTGACAGTGCCGGCGTCCCCGCACACCACGACGCGACCGAGCCGCACGCCAGCGGCGTCCATCGATCGCCGGCGGCTGGTCATCCCTGCGGAGCGGACGGGGGCAGGAGTGGACGGACCACGGCCCGGGTCAACGCCTCGGCGGTTGCGCGCGGGGCGGCGGTGGCGGTTGGCCCTTCGGAGTAGTAGCGCAGGAACGCCGTGTGGAAGCAGGCGCCGATCAGGAGAGCCGCGACGGCGTCCGGGTCCGCGCCGGGGCTGATCCGGTCGATCGCCTGCTCGGCCCGGAGGTAGCTGGCGAAGATGGTGGCCGCCTTGTCGGGGCCACCGCCGTGCCGGTTCATCGCGATCCGGTGTGCGGCCATCCGCTTCGGGTCGGCGAGGAGCGCGCCCAGCATGGGTATCGACTGCTGGTAGAAGTCCAGGGCCGCGTGCGCGAGTTCGGTGAGGTTGTCCTCGACATCGCCGACGCCTGGTTGGACCGGGATCCGGGCCGGGCCGGGCAGCCGCTCCTTGAGGACCGCGAGCAGCAGTCGCTCCTTGTCCTCGAAGTACTTGTAGAGCGTGGGTTCCGAGACCTTCGCCGCCTGCGCGATCTCCTTCGTCGTGGCCAGTGCGACGCCGCGCGTGCGCAGGATCTGCTCGGCCGCGTCGAGGATCCGCTCCCGGGTGCCCATGTCGCCTCGTCTCGTCGATTGACAGGTTAGTGATTACTAGCCCATTATCGAGATTAGTAATCACTAACCCCCTGGAGGCAGGCATGCGCCTCACCGTCTTCGGCGCCACCGGCGGCACTGGACGCCATGTCACCCGCCAGGCGCTCGCCGCCGGTCACCACGTCACCGCCGTGGTACGCGACCCGGCGCGTCTGCCGCGGCTCGACCACCCGCGACTCCAAACTGTGGTCGCCGACGCGCTGGATCCCGAGGCGATCCGGCCAGCCGTTTCCGGCCAGGACGCGATCGTGTCGGCGCTGGGCCCACGCGCCCGGACGGATGCCTCGGTGTGCGCCGACGGCACCCGCGCGATCATCACCGCGATGCGCGCCGAGGGCATCCGGCGGCTGGTCGTCGTCACCGCGAGCGGGCATGTCGTCGACGCCGGGGACAACCGGTTCACCCGAACGGTGGTCAAGCCCCTGCTGCGACGGTACCTCCGCGAGGAGTTCGCCGGCTTCGCCCGCACCGAGCAGGCCGTCCGGGACAGTGACCTCGACTGGACGATCATGCGCCCGCCCCGTCTCACCGACGGCAGACACCGCCCCTACCGCACCGCCGTCGACCGCAACGTCCGCGGCGGCTTCACCATCGCCCGCGTCGATCTCGCGCACGCCATCCTCGCCGCTCTGGACGACCCCACCACCGCCGGCCACACCGTCTCGGTGGGGTACTGACGGATGAAGAAGCGGATCATCATCGCCGCGTGCCTGCTGCTCGTCGGCGTACTCGGCGCCGCCGGCACCGTCGCGTACCTCGCGTTCGGCCGGTCGGCCGCCAATCCACCGGCCGAAGCCTGCGGCGACGGCCGCAAGCCGGACGCGCGTCCCGCGGTCGTCGCCGCCGGCTCCAGCTCGACGCAGGGCACGCTCGGCGCCGACTGGGTGGGTGCGCTGCGTGACCGGCCCGACCATCGTCGCTACGAGTTCGTCAACGCCGGTGTCAACGGCGACACCAGCGCCGACCTACGCCGGCGGGTCGACACCGACATCGTCGCGTGCCGCCCCGCCGCGGTCCTGATCCTGATCGGCGGCAACGACGTGCGGGACCACGTACCGCTGGATCAGTACCGGGACAACCTCGGCGCGATCGTCGACCGGGTCGCGTCCCGCACCAGCGCCCGGATCGCGTTGCTGTCGCTGCCGCCGCTGGGCGAGGACCTGGACTCCGAACTGAACCGGAAACTCAGCAGGTACAACACCGTGATCGCGCAGACCGCGACCCGCGCCCGGATCGACTACCTGCCGGTACACGAGCAGCTGGCCGACATTCTCCGGCAGCGCGTGAACGATCCGGCCCCGTACGACTTCAGTTTCCCGCTGGCCTTCGGCGCGGCGACCCAGCACTACCTGCTCGGCCGAAGCTGGGACGAGGTCGCCAGCAACGGCGGACGCGAACTGCACGTCGACCACGTTCACCTCAACGACCACGGTGGGGCGGTCATCACCGAACTCGCCGCGCGGTGGCTGGCCGGCGAATAACCGGATACCACCCGGTGGTTCAGGCCACGAGAAGACGGAGACCGAGTTCCGCCGCGTCGAGGGTGACCAGGTCGCGGTTGCGCTCGGCCCACCGGCCCGAGGCCAGGTCCTGGCGGAGTCTGCCGACGGCCCGCCGCTCGGCCTGTTCCCCGAGCCTGGTCCACACCGACACCGCGCGGCGGACGTGGTCGTCCAGGTACGCCTCAGGCCGGCGCCAGTGCGCCTCGAAGAACCCGTCGGCGCAGTCCCACGGCACCAGCACCGGCTCGGCGCGTCCGCCGATCGCCCCGGTCAGGTCGGCCAGCGACGGCCACCCGACGAGCAGGTCCGCGAACTCGGGGAGGTAGTCGCGGGTGAGCCAGAACCGCTGCCGCCAGCGGGTGTCGTCCGCGTCGTAGGTGAACACCACCACGCGGCGGGCCACCCGCCGCATCTCGCGCAGCCCGGCGACCGGGTCCGGCCAGTGGTGGACGGTGCTGACCGCCATCGCGGCGTCGAAGGACTGATCCTCGAACGGCAATCTCTCCGCGGCCGCGGCCACGCACGGTGCCGCGCCCGGCGGCCGCAGCGCCCGCATGACCGCCGACGGCTCCACCGCCGTGACGTCGCGGTCGGGTGGCTCGTACGAGCCGGTGCCGGCTCCGACGTTCAGCACCGTCCGGGCGTCACCCAGGGCGGCCCAGATGCGCGCGGCGATCCGTGGCTCGGTGCGCCGGGTGGCGGGGTAGGCGGATCCGATGGCGTCGTACAACTGCGTCCCGAACACTCTCAACTGCTCCTCCGGTGTGGTCCTGATTCCCCTGTCTCGTGCGTCCAGTTCCCGGTCGATGGCCGTCACCATGGCGGCAGCCCGATCGCGCTGGTCCATCAGCAGGCCCCGCAGCCGGCACAGGTGCGCGACCGCGTCGGTGGTCGGATCGTCGACCAGCTCCGCGATCTCCCGCAGGCCGAAGCCGAGCCGCCGGTAGGCGAGCACCTCCCGGAGCCGCTCCACATCGTCGGGGGAGTAGGCCCGGTGCCCGGCCGCGGTGCGGGTGGACGGTTCGAGCAGGCCGATCTCGTCGTAGTGGTGCAGGGTGCGGACACTGACGCCGGCCAGCTCCGCGACCCGTCCCACGGTCAGGTGCTCCGTCATGGCACGACTATCGGGCATCACGCCGCGTGAGGAGCAAGGGTTGGCTGCCGCGTGGTCGCCGGTCGCGGCGCCCGATGTCCTCCGCGCGCGACCCGCGGGTCCTGTTGCCTAACCTGGTCGCATGCAAGCTCGCAGGGTCAGCGTCTGGCGCAGCCGCTACGTGGTGACGGACCGAGGTCGGGAGATCGCCGTCTGGGACAGTTCGGTGTGGCGCAGCGGTGGCGAGTTCGAGCTGGACGGGCGGCGTTTCCAGGTCCGCTCCAACGCCTGGGGCACCAGCTACACCATGGTCGACGACGCGGGGACACTGGTCGCCTCGGCCGAACGGGTGGGTCGTAAGCGGTGGACCGTCGAGGCGGCCGGGCAGACCTACCACTTCCGGCGTAAGTCCATCTGGGGCGGCGAGGAGGAACTGGTCCTCGGCGACACCCGGGTGGGCTCGGTCCGCAAGACCAGCTTCTGGCGCGGCGACATCGCGATCGCGTTGCCGGGGCTCGCGACGCCGTTGCAGCTCTTCGTGTTCGGCGTGGTCGTCAGCATGTGGGACGCGCAGGCCGCCGCCGGAGCCGCCTGAGGCTCCGGGACATGGCGGTACGGCTCACCGTCGCGCGCACCAGGTGAAAAGAGCCCACTGCTTGCCGCGCGTCAGGAGCAGGTCGAGGTCCTGGCGCGAATGCGGCCGTATTCGGCCAGGGCGTGGAAGGCGGCCTTCGGCGTCCACGAGCCGTCCGGCAACACCCGCACGATTCCGCGCGCGGCCAGGTCGTAGTCGTGCGCCGGGTCTTCCGTGGTCGGTAGGTGCCGGTTCGCGAACGTGTAGACGAACGCCGCCTCCACACCGCCGCGCTCGTAATCGCGTAGCAGATCCAGCAGGTAGCGGGCCTGGCCCTGTTCGTCACGTTCCAGCTCGGCGGTGAGCCGCGCGGCGCGGCCCTGCCCGTCGTATGTCACCGGCTCCGTCGCGCCCGCGACCTCGGCCGCGCCATGAAAGGTGCAGCAGCCGAACTCGGTCACCGCGTACGGCCTGCCCTGCCCCACCGCCGCGGCCAGGGTCTGCGGAAACGCCGCGGCATTTGTCGCGTCACGATAGCCGGCGTCGCTGGCGCTGATGTCGAACGGTGTCCAGTCGACACCCTCCAGCGGGAGCGAGGCGTAGCCGACCAGGCCGCCGAAGCGTTCCCGCACCCTGGGCACCACCTCGGCGAGGAAGTCGCGTACGGCGGTTCGGGCAACCGGGACCGCCTCCCGCATCCGCGTCGGATCCGCGAACAGTGCCAGCCGCTCGGCCAGGTCGCGACCGGGCAGGAAACCGTCGGTGAACAGGGAGATCTCGGAGCCGGTGAGGTACACGACCGAGGCGCCGGCGCGGCGGAGCCGCTCGGCCCGCTCGGCGCCGTCGAGCAGGAACACCATCAGTCCGTCGCGGTCGAGGCCGTTGGTGAAGGGGGAGTACCACACCTCGAGCCCCGCCTCGGCGGCGAGTCGCGCGGCCAGCTCCAGTCGATCCTGGACACCGCCGGTGATGCGCACCGCGTCGCAGTGCAACTCCTCGCGGATGACGCGCAGGTCGCGCCGCACCGTCTCGGGGTCGAACGGCTCGTGGGTGGTGGAACCGGCGCTCACGAAGCCGGTGTCGTAGTTCATGCCGAAGACGCGCACAGCAGCTCTCCTCACCAAAGGGTACGCGGCGTACCTTATAGGGTACGTCTAGTACCCTGCAAGGCATGGGCACCAGACGCCGGGGCGAGGAACTGGAAGGGGCGATCCTGCGGGCGGCGGCGGAGGAACTGCGCCGGTCCGGCTACGCGGGGATGACCATGGACCGGGTCGCCGCCCGGGCGGGGACCAACAAGAACGCCATCTACCGCCGATGGCCGCATCGGGCGGCGTTGGGCATCGCCGCGTACCGCCACCTCTCCGACGTCGCGATGCCGAACCCCGACACCGGCACGCTGCGGGGCGACGCGCTCGAGATGCTGCGGAAGGCGAACGAGACGTGGTCCTCGCCGCACGGAGCGGTCCTGCGCAGCCTGCTGGCCGCGGCGGCGGACGACCCGGCGCTGCTCGACCTGATGCGCGAGCGGTCAGGCGCGGACACCATGGACCGCGCCTGGTTGACCATGCTCGACCGGGCGGTCGCCCGCGGTGAGGCACCGCCGACGGCCGTGCACCCACGGGTCGCGGCGACGCCGATGATGCTGCTGCGAGCCGAGTACGCGATGCGCGGCACCCCTCCGGTCCCCGACGAGACCCTGGTCGAGATCGTCGACGAGGTCTTCCTGCCGCTCGTACGCGGTCGCGTCTGACCCTCTCGACGGCGGTCGGCCGACGCGGGCGGGCCGGGGCCGGGGCGGGGCTACGCTGACCGGGTGCGGTTGGTCATCATGGCAGACACCCACCTGCCGAAACGTGCCCGGGACCTGCCGTCCGGGCTGTGGGCCGCCGTCGACGCCGCAGACCTTGTCATCCACGCCGGCGACTGGGTCAGCGTCGCCCTGCTCGACGACCTGGAGCGGCGCAGCGCCCGGCTGATCGGCGTGCACGGCAACAACGACGGTCCCGACCTGCGGGCCCGACTGCCGGAGATCGCCCGCGCGGACATCGGCGGGATGCGGATCGCGGTGGTGCACGAGACCGGGCCGGCGAGCGGCCGGGAGCGGCGGTGCGCGGCTCGCTTCCCCGACTGCGACCTGCTCGTCTTCGGCCACTCCCACATCCCCTGGGACAGCGAGGCCCCCGGCGGCCCGCGGTTGCTCAATCCCGGCTCGCCGACCGACCGGCGCCGCCAGCCGTACGCGACGTACCTCACCGCCGAACTGGCCGACGGTCGGCTCGACGCCGTCACGCTGCACGAGGTGCCGCGCTAGCGCCGCGTCCCCACACCGCTCTCATCGGATCGTGCCGCCCGACCCGGTTGGCCGTGCCGCCGACAAGCGCCAGTCGACCGTTGCGGACGAGGCGCGAGCCGCCGCCGGGGCGCGGGCCGACCTAGTCTGGGAGCATGCCGAAAGCCGTCTGGAACGACCTGGTCATCGCCGAGAGCCCGGACACCGTCGTGGTCGAGGGCAACCACTACTTTCCCCGTGCCGCGCTCCGCGACGACCTGCTGAGGGACTCCGACACTCACACGGTCTGCCCATGGAAGGGCACCGCGTCGTACTACACGCTGGAGCACGACGGGCAGACCAGCGTGGACGCGGTCTGGTACTACCCGCAGCCGCTGCCCGAGGCCGAGATGATCCGCGACCGGGTCGCGTTCTGGAAGGACGTCAAGGTCGTCGGAGACGACTGACGTCGGATCATCGTCCCGTGCCGTCCCGTCCGCCGGTAGGGAGGCTGGCGCGAACGAGGCCGCGCGCCACGTCGATGCTCTCCGCCAGGGTGTCGAGGGCGAGTGGTCGGGTGGCGAGAGCGCCCTCCTGGTCTCGGGCGCCTCCGGTGGCGTGGGGTTGGCGCTGGTGCAGATCGCGCGGGCACGCGGCGCGCGGGTCCTCGCCATCAGCAGCGGGGAAAAGATCGACGCGGTGCGCGCGGCGGGGGCGCACGACGTGGTGGACCGCGCGAAGGATGTCGTCGGGCAGGTCCGCGCCGTCGCCCCGGAGGGCATCGACGTCGGACTCGACGTCGTCGCCGGCGATCTCGTGGACGAGGGTCTGCCCCTGTTGCGCGACGGCGGTCGATGGGTCGTCGCCGGCGCGCTCGGCGGCTACCAGGTGGGCTTCGACGTGCGCCGCCTCTACCTGCACAACGCGCAGCTGATCGGCTCCGCGATGCACAGCCCGGCCCACTTCGAACTCCTGATGGACCTGGCCCGGCGAGGCGAGATCGCGCCCGTCGTCGCGGCGACCTTCCCGCTGCGCCAGGCCGCCGACGCCCAGGAGGAACTCGCCCACCGCCGTCACGTGGGAAAGATCGTCCTGCTCCCGTAGGTGTCTGCCGCAGCGGACGTCCGGCGTCCAGAGCGGGACACCATCATCCTAGGATGGCGTAGCGGTTGTGGGTGGCGTCACGCCAGGTGGCGCAGAGGCGGGCACCTGCGCGAAGTTGGGCCGGGGCACGGCAAGGGCGTCCGCGACGGCCGCGAGGGGCGGTGGCGCGGCCCCGGGTCGAGGCACCAAGCTGATCTCCAGCTGGCAGCGGAGGAGCGCGGATGACGTCACGACCCGGGGTACAGCGCGCCCTCATCGCTGCCGTCCAGGTGCTCAGCCTGGCGGTGTGGTTCTCGGCCTCCGCCGTGGTGCCGGCGCTACGCGAGTCGTGGCAGATCGGCGCCGCCGCCTCGGTGTGGCTGACCGCGTCCGTGCAACTCGGCTTCGTGGCCGGTGCCGTGGCGTCGACCGTGCTGAACCTGGCCGACCGGGTCAGGCCACACCTGCTGATGGCCGGCAGCGCGACGCTCGCCGCCGCCTGCACCGGCGTCTTCGCCCTCACCGTCCACGGGTTGGCCGGAGCCATCCCGCTGCGCTTCCTCACCGGTGTCTTCCTGGCCGGGGTGTACCCGGTCGGCATGAAGCTGACCGGGTCCTGGGCGCCGCCGGCCCGCCGTGGGCTCGCGTTCGGCGTCATGATCGGCGCGCTGACCCTCGGCTCGGCGCTGCCGCATCTGATCGGCGGGCTGGGCGACCTGCCGTGGCGCGGCGTGATGGGCACCGCGGCCGGCTGTGCGCTGCTCGGCGCGGTGCTGGCCGTGACCCTGGTGCGGGAAGGTCCGCAGTTCGCCCCGGGCACGTCGCCGCGTCCGTACCCCCGGTACGCCCTGGCGATGTTCGGCCAACGTGGTCCCCGGCTGGTGAACCTGGGCTACTTCGGACACATGTGGGAGCTGTACGCGTTGTGGACCTGGCTGCCCAGCTTCCTCATCGCCGGCACGGCGGCCCGCACCGGTGGCGACGACGCGAACGTCAGCCTGCTCGCGTTCCTGGCCATCGGGATCGCCGGGGTCGCCGGATGCCTCGCCGGCGGCTGGGCCGCCGACCGGTTCGGGCGACCCCGGGCCGCGGTCACCGCCCTGGTGGTCAGCGGCGCCTGCTGCCTGGCCTCACCGTTGTTCTTCGCCGCGCCGCCCGGCGCCGTCGTACTGCTGGGTGTGGTGTGGGGTGCCGCGGTGATCGCGGACTCCGGCGTCTTCTCGACCGCCCTGAGTGAGGTCGCCGACAAGCGGTACGTCGGCACCGCGCTCACCGCGCAGACGGCCATCGGGTTCGCGCTTACCGTGGTCACCATCCAACTCGTTCCCGTCCTGGCCGACGCGGTCGGCTGGCGGTGGGCGTTCCTGCTGCTCGCCCCGGGCCCGGCCGTCGGCGCGCTCGCGATGCGCGCGTTCGGCCGTCAGCCCACCCGCGCCTGAGCGAGGCGCTCACTCCCAGCGGTCGGCGGGGTGACGAGTGGTCACGAGTCGGGGTGCTGGTCCAGCGGGGCGGACGAGTAGTGGATCGTCTGCGCCACCAGCAGCCCGTCCCGCACCACGTACGAGTCCACACCGTCGTGCAGGGCGATGTCGTCGGCCACGCAGCGGCCTGACCAGACCAGCATGCCGACGTCGCCATCGGTGAGTACCTGCCGGTAGCTGTAGTCCCCGTCCTCGACGTAGCTACGCAGGATCCCGGCGAGATACCGCACCCCGTCGTGACCGTGGTGCACGCCCTCGGCGGAGAGCAGCCGCACCTGCGGGTGGTAGTTCACGCGCAGGTCACCCTCCAGATCGCCGTCCCTGCGGCGGCGCAGGTGGTCCCGCAACACCTGCTCGGTGCTCCGGTTCATGTCGTACCTCCTCGGGGTCCGGGTCCTGCTGGCGGCGCGGGGCTGCCGGTCGCGCCGGGGCCGGTCGCCGTCGGTAACCTCCTCGACCTGCACCCTGACGGCCGCCCCTGACCGGATCATGTCGTACCGGGCCGACGGGGGCCACTCGGGCAGCCGAGCGGACACCGCACTCCGGCAATCGGTACGAATCAGAGTTCGGCTGAGGCCGTTGCGCGCAGAATGACCGGGTGAGCGCTCCACCGCAGCTGCGCCGGTCCCGTTGGCTCCGGCCGGTCATGCCCGGTTCCCGGGTCACGCGGTTGGAGCTGTTCTTCGACCTGATCTTCGTCTTCGCGTTTCTCAACGTGGCTGGCCTGGTGTCCGTCGAGGTGACCATGCAGGCGGTGCTGTCCGGCGTGGTCGTGCTGGCGCTGCTCTGGTTCTGCTGGACGACGTTCGCCACCCTGGGCAACCTGGTCCGCGCCGACTACGGACTGCTGCCCCTGCTCGGCTTCGGCGTCATGGCCGCCGCCTTTGTGCTGGCCATCGCCATCCCGCAGGCGTTCGTCAACCAACCGGACGACCTGACCGGTCCGGTGGTGTTCGCCGTCGCCTACCTGGTCCTGCGCGGCCTCACCCTGGTCACGTTCCTGTACGCGCTGAGCGCCGTCGACGGTAACCGCCGGCAACTCATGGTGATCAGCCTTCCGGCGGTGGTGGCGGCAGTGCTTGTCGGCCTGGCGGTCTCCGCGAGCCGCTGGGCACCGGCCGAGGCCGTTCTCGACGTGCGTCTCGCGCTGTGGGCGGCGGCCATGCTGGTCGAGTACTCGGTCGGTCTGTTCCTGCCGTACGCCCGCTGGGCCGTCGCCTCGGCCGGGCACTGGGCGGAGCGGCACTCGCTGATCGTCATCATCGCCCTCGGGGAGGCGGTCATCTCGCTCGGGCTCGGCCCGGGCCGGTTCGACCGACTCACCCTGACCGCGCCGGTGATCACCGGATCCGTGCTCGGTATCGCGTTGCTGGCGACGCTGTGGTGGCTGCACTTCGACACCCTGCTGCCGAGCGTCGAGCAGGCGATGCACGGCACCCGGGGCCCCGAGCGGATCGCCCTGGCCCGTGACGTCTTCTCCTACCTGCACTTCGTGACCATCGTCGCGATCGTCGGGACCGCCCTCGGGCTGAAGCTCGTCCTCGAAGTCGTGGCCATGCGCGAGACCGAACCGCTGCCCTGGCCGGCCGTGTCCGTCCTGTACGGGAGTGTCGCCCTCTATCTGCTGATGGGGGTGGCCGTCGCGGCGCGTACGTTCCGTCGGCTGCGCGCCACCGCACTGGCTGCGGCGGTCGTCGTCAGCCTGCTGACGGTGCCGGCGGCCGCGCTCACCCCCCTCGTGGCGCTGGCCGTGCTGGTGGCGGTCTGCGGTGTCCTCGCGGTGATCCAGCGATACAGCGCCGCTGACGCGCGGGCGCGGATCAAGGCGTCGGTGCACGCGGAGGAACGGGTGGCCGAGCAGGCCACCAGTGAGTGGCGTCGCCAACATCTCTGACCCGGCCGCGGTGATCCGACGTCCCGGCCGTGGCGACGACGCGAGCTGCTGTCCCGACCCGATCGAGGGCGACGTGCCCGATCAGGGGTGATTCGGTGGCGACCTCGCGGGTACCCGGTCAAGATGGCACGAGCACCATCCCCGGAGGACATCTACGACAGCGCCCGCGCCGAGGGCGAGCGGCGACTGTCCAGCAGCGCTCTGGAGCAGGCCTCCACCGGGTTCATCGCCGGGGTCACGATAGTCTTCGGCATCGTGGCGCTGGGCGTGGCCCGGGAACTTGCCGCACCCGACTTCGCCTCCGGCGTGGGGCAGCTGGTCGGCGCGCTGGCCTTCGGCATCGGTCTGATCTTCGTGGTGGTCGGACGCACCGAGTTGTTCACCGAGAACTTCTTCGATCCGGTCGCCGCCGCGGTGGCCCGTCGGCGGCTCGCCGCGCTGTGGCCGTTGGCCCGGCTGTGGTTGCTGGTGCTCGTGATGAACTTCGTCGGCGGGGCGGTGATGGCCGCCGTGTTCACCGTTCCCGGCACGCTGCCCGGTCGCGCCCACCACACCCTCGCCCTGGTCGCCGAGGAGATCGCCGCCAAGGAGGGCTTGGCGACCTTCACCCGGGGCATCGCCGCCGGCACCCTGTTGACCCTGCTGTCCTACCTGCTGCACGCCGTCGGATCGGTGAGCGGCCGGATGCTCCTGGCGTACGTGGTGGGGTTCTTCCTCGCCCTCGGCCCGTTCGACCATGTCGTGGTCTCCGGGCTGCATCTGCTGTTCGGCGTCTGGCTGGGCGCCCCGGTCTCCTATCCGGATCTCGGGCTCAACATCGTCCTCTCCGGTGCCGGAAACCTCCTGGGTGGCCTGCTCCTGATGACCCTGACCCATGCTGTCCAGGTCAAGGGCAGCAACTGAGGTCGGTGATCGGCACCTCCCGTCCCGCGCCGTCGCCGGCGCCTAGCTCGCGGCACGGGGCGGCGGCCCGGGGCGGAGGCTGGTCCGCCGGTGTCGACCGCCGGCCTCGCGCGGCTCAGCCGCGGCCCCAGGGCGTGGTCGGTTGCAGGACGGCCTCCTGTAGGGCGACGGTCCGCAACGTGGTGACCTGCTGGTACTCCGGGTCGGCGACCATCCGGCTGAACGCCGTCCGGCTGGGATACCGCACCAGCAGCACCGCGTCCCACTCCTGGCCCTCCTCCGCGACCAGGGCCGGCCCGCCGTCGCCGGCGTAGAGCACCTTGCCGCCGTACCGGGGGAGCAAGGTCTCGCTCAGCGCGGCGGCGTACCGCTCGTATGATTCCCGCCCACCGTCGGCGAAGCGCAGCAGGTTGAGCATCACCACGGGCGCCTCGGGGTCGGTGGTGAGGAACTCCTTCAGATCCGGACCGGTCGGGTCGACGGCCATGTTCGCGTCTCCTTCCTGCTGGGTGGCGACATCAGACCACAGACCCCGGTGACGGGGGTAGCCACCGGACGACCCGGGCGGAGGGTGGCAGCGGCTCAGGGGCGTCCGGTAGCGGGTGCGGCGGGCCGGGTGGAAGCTCCTGGTGGCGGCGGACGCACCGTGATGTCCTGGGTCACCGAGGCGACCCGGAGGCCGTTCTCGGCGAACCGGTCGAGCACTCGCCTGGTGACCTGGTCCTTGACCTGTCGGGCGGCGCGTACCGGCACCACGAACCGGGCGGACAGTTCTATCCAGTTCGGGGTGGCGCGGATGAAGACCCGAGGATCCACCTCGGCATCGGCGACCGGGTAGCGGTGGCGCATCTGCTCGATGGCGTGCTGGGCGTCGGCGGTGGCGGAGATGTTCTGCGCCTCCTCACACAGGATGCGTTCGGCCAGATGCCAGTCCGCCTCGTAGGGGACCGGCAGGGTCAGTTCCTCCCACAGATGGTCCAGCACCGTGCTGCTGTTGAACACCGGCGAGGTGAACACGAACCGGTTCGACAGTGACACCACTCGCCCCGTGTACTGGCGGCCACGGATCCAGGACTCCGGATCGGACGAGGATCCGCTTTCCAGGATCCGGGTCCGTAGCGGGGTGATGTCCAGGACGTCGCCGCGTACGCCGCACATCTGGATGCGGTCGCCGACCCGGAACTGCCGACCGGTGAGGATGCTCACCCAGCCGGCGAAGGCGCCGAGGACCTCCTGCAGGGCCAGCGCGAGGCCGGCGGCGAGCAGGCCGACGACCACACCGATGCGACCGGCGAACGGCCGCCACAGCAGGGCCAGGGCGAACAGCAGCGCCACCACGGTCAGGTAGTGCACCGCCTTGCGGAGGTAGTAGCGGTTGGTGGTGTCCTGCACCTTGATCGTGGCCAGTCGGCCGGCCAGGACGGCGACGACGAGCGCCAGCAGGGCCAGCACCACACTGGTCACGAGGCGACCGTTCACGCTGCTCGTGTCCCACAGTATTTCCAGGAACCGCGCCATGGTGCTGCCCATCGTTCTCGGCGGCCGACCGGTGGTGTCCGTCGCGTCTTCACCTTAGGCAGTCACCGCCGGGGGAATCTCGGATTGCGCGACACACCATCCGGGCCGGTGGAGCCCGAGCCCGGGCAGCGCGCCCAGCGCCCTCAATCGCCGTGGTCGGCTCCCTCGTGGGTCTCGGCCTCCTCGGGTTCGACGATCGGCGGTGGCGGCGGCACGGGAGTCAGGGCCGCGGCGACCGGTGCCGGGCCGGTGACCCGGTGTCCGTCGCCGAAGTCGAAGGTGACGCTGGCGTTCTGTCCCGAACGCAGCGACTCGTCGAGGTCGAGGAGCTGAAAGTACCGGCCGGCCTGCGCGTTGAACCGGACGAAACTCAGCGGGGGAAGTTCGATCCGGGCCGGCCCGGTCCGTGGATCCGGCGCGGCGCCACCGGGCGATCCGCCGGGGGCGGGGGAGGTGTCCGTCGCCGTCGGGCTGGCGATGGTGGGACTGGGCGCAGCGGGCGTGCCCGACCGGGGAGGGACGGGCCGGACAGCATCGACGATGACGATGTCCCGGGCGTCCTGCGTGGTCACGGTCACCGTGACGGCATCCTTCGAGTCGTTGTAGATGACGGCGCTGAGCAACGCGTCCTCCCCGGCGCGGTAGCCGTCAGCGCCAGGAAACTCGATCAGCAGACCGCGAACGGCGTACTCGCCGTTGTCGGTCATCAGGTTGACGCCCTGGATGGAGGGCTCCTTCTCGGCCGTCTCCGCGATCTGACCCGCGCCGCAGCCGGCGAGCAGCGACACGGCAAGTGCCGCGCCCGGCAGCGACACCCGCCGGAGCGCTCGGGCCAGTCGCGTCACGGTGCCTCCTCGCGTGTTCCGCACTCCGTCTCAGGAGCGCGTCAGGGGCGCTCCCAGAAGTCAGGACCGATGGGCTCGCGATAGTCGGAGCTGGCGACGAAGAAGCCCTCTTCGTCGACCTCGATGGGCAGCTGTGGCAGCGGCCGGCTGGCGGGCCCGAAGACGGGTCGCGCGTTGTCGGTGATCAGGAACTGGGACTGATGGCACGGGCAGAGCAACCGGTTGGTCTGTTGCTCGTAGAGGCTGGCGGGGCAGCCGGCATGGGTGCAGATCTTGGAGTAGGCGATGAAGTCACCCCACATCCAGTCCTGCTTGCCGGCTCGACGGTTGTTCTCCCGCGCGACGAGGGCGTCCTCGGCGCGCAACCGGATGAGCAGCGTGACGGAGTCGGCGTACTGGTTGCTGACGCCGTGCGGGATGCCCGGGAACACGGTGACCTGGCCGCCGGGCAGCAGCTCCAGCGGCCGGACGGGCCGCCGGTCCTCCCGTACGAGGCGGATCCTGGTGACGGCGCCGTTGTCGTCGGCCGGGGCGAAGCCGGTGCGGAACAGTTCCCGGTTGTCGTGCGGATCCTTGATGAGGCCGCCGACCAGGGGGGCGGCGACGACCGCCCCGACCGGGACCAGGCCCGCGAGCAGGGACACGCCGAGCAGGGGACGCCGTTTCACGCCGAGCTCGTCGGCCATGTAGAGCATGGTCTGGCCGGTGATGCGCCGATCGTCGGCGGGTACCGGCCCCTCGTGCCGGTCCTGGATCGACACCTCCTTCGGCAGCAGCCGCTTGCCCCAGACCAGGACACCGAAACCCAGCATGAGCAGCGCGACGCCGAGGGTCAGACCCAGCAGCGGGGTGTAGTACTCCTCGATGTCACCGACCAGCCGATAGCGCCACGGCCACCAGATGTAGACGACGAGAAAGGCGGTGGCGGACAGCCCGGCGACCAGGAAGAGAGCCGTCACGGTGCGGACCACCCGTCGCTCGGCCTTCGAACCGGCGGTGACCTGCGGCTCGTAATGGACTATCTCGATGTCGTCGCGGCGGGCACCCTCGCGAACCACCTCGAAGCGGGTCACGCCGGGGTCGTTGACGTCCGTCGGCTCGCGGCCGGGTCGCCGGGGGCCGGTGGTCACGACTTGCCCGCGATCCACAGGCTCGCGAAGACGAGAGCGACGATGCCGACCAGGAAGATCGCCAAGCCCTCGGTGGACGGACCGTAGCGGCCGAGGTTGAACCCGCCCGGGTCGGGACCCTCCTGCACGACCTGCTGGATGTAGGCGATGATGTCGGCCTTCTGTTCCGGGGTCAGCTGACTGTCGCCGAACACCGGCATGTTCTGCGGGCCGCTGAGCATCGCGGCGTAGATCGTCCGATCCGACGCCGGATACAGGCTCGGCGCGAACTTGCCGGAGGACAGGGCGCCTCCGCCGCCGCCGAAGGCGTGGCACTGTGAGCAGTTGATCCGGAACAGTTCTCCGCCCCGGGCCAGATCGGCGTCGTCCAACTGCTGCTCGACGGTGTCGGGCACCACCGGGCCTCCGCCGATCTCCTGGATGTATGCCGCCAGTTGCCGGATCTCCTCGTCGGTGTACTGCGGTGGCTTGCGTAACGCCTGCGCCTCCTGCCGCGCCAGTGGCATCCGCCCGGTGCCGACCTGGAACTCGACCGACGCCGCGCCCACCCCCACGAGGCTGGGTCCGCGCCCCTCGACACCACCGGCGCTGCGCCCGTGACAGGTGATGCAACCGACGTTGAACAGCGCCTCACCCTCCGCGGCCGCGCCACTGAATCGTGGCTCCTCCTGCGCCCGCGCCGCGGGCGCGAAGACCGCGTACACCCCGCCGGCCAGCACCAGCGCGGTCAACAACCGCACGACGGCCCCGACCCGCCGACGGGTGCCGCCCGTCGCATCCCCGGCGATGCGGCGGTACGGCGTTCGCCGGCGGGGTCGGCCGCGACGATCAGCTGCCACGCCGTCTCCTCCTGCTCGAGGTGAGGGCCGGGGATCCGATCACTGGCGAGCGGAACCGGCCTTTCCGCAGACTATGGAGTCGGCAGCGGCCGTACGCCCGGTTCGGGGCATTTGGTCGTCCCGGGCAGGATCGTCAAGCCGACGGTACGAGTCGTGGCCACGATCGGCCCCAGTGCTCGTCGGCGGGAGTGTCAGTAGCGGTCGTCGAGGATCTGCTTCATCTGGTCGATCTCCTCCTGCTGTGACCGGACGATCTGGTCACACAGCCGGACGATCTCGGGGTCGGTGATCTGGGACTCCTGGCACACGAGGATGGCCCGGGAGTGGTGGGGGATCATGGACTTGAGGAACGCTTCGTTGCCCACGAACGGCTCCGTACGCACGGCCGCGAACCCGCCCACGAAGAGCACGCCCAGCGCGATGTAGAGGGCGACGTTGAGGCGCCGGGCGGCGAACATCTGGTGCATGACGCCCATCATGATGAGCCCCATGGCGGCCACCATGATCAGTGACATGTAGAAGTTGCTCAAATTCAGGTAGAAGTCCGACCAGTTGCGGATCTGGGACAAGGTCAGGACGAACATGACCGCCAGGCTGATCGCCAGGACCAGCCCGAACCGTAGGTAGTTCTGCTTCATTTCCCCTCCGCCAGATTCTGGGGTATCTCGACCGCTATGACATGGTTAGCCACCATACGCTGCTCCCGGTGACCGGACCGGTCGACCACCAGCCGGACGCGCTGCGTCGCCGCTTCCGTGCGAGCGCGGCGCTGGTCGCCGTGACCGCTGACAGGCTGCGATTTGCCGCAGTCCCCCTCGAACCTGCGGCAATCACGTCCGCTACCGCTGGCCCGGGTCGACCCAACGGTGGAAAGCGGCCATGTCCACGTTGCTGCCACACACGATGGTGACCACGTGTCGACCGGCGAAGCGGTCGGGGTCTTCCAGGATCGCGGCGATGCCGAGCGCGGCGGACGGTTCGGCGACGAGGCCGGCCTGGTCGAGCAGCATCCGCATGCCGCGGATGATCGAGGCCTCCCGGACGAGGATGGCGTCGTCGGCGACCAGGAGCAGGTCGTCCAGGACCGCCGGGATCGGTCGCCGTCCGGCGACGCCGTCCGCGATGGTGTTCGTCGATTCGGTGGTGACGACGCGCCGCAGGTGCCAGGAACGGGTCATCGCGGGTGCGCCCAGCGGCTGGACGCAGATTACCTCGACGTGGGGTGTCAGCTCCTTCAGCACGTGACCCACACCGGTGGCCAGCGCCCCGCCGCCG
Organism: Micromonospora palythoicola; assembly: GCF_036689795.1. Classification (NCBI taxonomy): domain Bacteria; kingdom Bacillati; phylum Actinomycetota; class Actinomycetes; order Micromonosporales; family Micromonosporaceae; genus Micromonospora; species Micromonospora palythoicola. Next base: position 172,417 of record NZ_JBAGKI010000004.1, read on the forward strand.
AGCGCGATCAGCACGGCGTCGACAGTCGGCGCGCGGTCCACCAACTCCAGGCCGATGGTGCCGGCGCCTTCGCAGGTCTCGACGTCCAGGCTGTCTTCGAGCAGTCGGATGCCGCGCTGCCGCGCGAGGGCCGCCGCCCGGTCGCGGGCGAGTTCGTGGTCGCCGTCGACCAACTCCAGGGTGGCGCCCAGGGCGCGGATGCGGTCGAGCTTGGCGGCGGTCGCGTGGCGGGTGGCGACGACCGTGACGTCGATTCCTCGACGGCCACCGGACCAGGCGAGGGCCTGGCCGAGGTTGCCCGCGCTGGCACACACCACCGCGGGTGGCCCGTCGTCGGCGAGCCGGTTGACGACAAGTTCGGTGCCACGCGCCTTGAAGCTGCGGACCGGGTTCGCCGTCTCGAGCTTGATGCTCACGGCGCATCCCAGGTCGGGCTCCAGCGCCGCACATCGGTACAGCGGCGTGTCGAGGAAGACCGGGTCGATGATTCGGCGGGCCGCCCGGATCCGGGCGGTGTCGAGCCGTGTTCTCAGCACGACCGGGCAGCGTAGCGATTACCGGCCAGGGCGGCGGGTTCCGGCCGGTCGGTCCGACGCCGGCAGCTCGCAGCGTCGACGCCGCGGACTCCCGGCCGGGTACAGGCACTATCGTGCTGGCGTGCGCATCCGTTTCGACGTACCGGCCGATCCCGGCTACCCGGGCCGCGTGGCCGCCGCGCTCAGCAGCGCCCAACTGCGAAAGTACAGTCTGGTCGGCGCGGTGCTGGCGGCGGTCGGCGCGCTCGGTCTCGTCGTCTCGTCGGGATTCGGGTGGGGCGAGCAGACACTGTCGGTGTGGCTGACGATGGTCCTGGGTGGTCTGCTGGCGATGCTGTACTGGCCGTGGCTGCGGTGGCGGGCTCGGCGCCGTTCGAGTGGCTACGCCGTCGAGGGTGGTTACGACATCACCGACGACAACATCATGATGCGCAGCGGCTCGGAGTCCGGCGGCATCGCCTGGGACGGCGTCACCCAGGTGCGGACCACCCCCGAGTTCTGGGTCGTGTACGTGGGTCGGATGCCGGCGACGGTGATCCCCCGCCGCCTGATGTCCGCCGGGGACGCGGAGACATTGCGTGCCTTCATGGCCGATCGCGGGCTGCTCCGGCCGTGACCTGAGCCGCGGGCACCGTGGACGGTCGCGCCGGTGGCGCGATTCCATCGACCGGGGCACGTAGGCATGTGTCGTCGAGCGTCCCGCTGTTCCCGCCAACACGAACGCGCTCCGGTTCTGCTCCGGTACCGACGCCTGAGAACGTTCACCTGACGGATCGATCCGGCCCGCGCTACCTGCTCACGTACGTGGGCCAACCATGACGGCCGCGTCCACCAGCCCTGAAACGAGACTGGCAATCGATGGCGTCCGATCGATGCTTGAGGGCGTGGGAGCGCTCCCGTAATATACGGGACGCAACTGTTAACGTTCACCTAACACCGACGACCGCCAATGCATTTCTGTCACCCCGCCCGGAGGATGCCTCATGTCCAGATCAAGACAAGTCAATGCCGTTATGGCGTCCCTCGGTGCCACGCTGCTGGCGTCGACGGCGCTCGTCGTCGCCATGCCGGCAAGTGCGGCGGCGGCGGGTTGTTCGGTGAACTACACGGTGTCCTCGCAGTGGCCGGGCGGCTTCGGCGCCAACGTCACCATCACCAACCTCGGTGACCCGTTGATCAGTTGGACGTTGACGTGGTCGTTCGGTGCCGGGCAGACCGTCACCCAGTCGTGGAACACCACGCTGACCCAGAGCGGTGCCGCCGTCACCGCCCGGAACGTCAGCTACAACGGCACCATCCCCACCAACGGCACCACCTCGTTCGGCTTCAACGGCTCCTGGACCAGCAACAACCCCACCCCCACCGACTTCGCCCTCAACGGCGTGACCTGCACCGGCGGCGTCACCCCCACCACCCCGCCCACCACCACCCCACCCACGACCACCCCGCCCACGACCACCCCGCCGACGACGCCGCCGCCGTCGGGTACGTGCAATCTGCCGTCGTCGTACCGGTGGTCGTCGACGGGGCCGCTGGCGCAGCCGAGGTCGGGTTGGGTGTCGTTGAAGGACTTCACGCACGCGCCGTACAACGGTCAGCATTTGGTGTACGGGACCACGCATGACAACGGCACGTCGTGGGGGTCGATGAACTTCGGCCTGTTCTCGAACTGGAACCAGATGGGTTCGGCCAGTCAGAACGCGATGCCGTTCTCGGCGGTCGCGCCGTCGTTGTTCTACTTCGCGCCGCGTAACATCTGGGTGCTTGCCTACCAGTGGGGTGGGCCGGCGTTCTCGTACCGGACGTCGACGAATCCGACGAACGTGAACAGTTGGTCGGCGCACCAGACGTTGTTCACCGGGTCGATCTCGAACTCCGGTACCGGTCCGATCGATCAGGCGTTGATCGGTGACGACCAGAACATGTACCTGTTCTTCGCCGGTGACAACGGTCGGATCTACCGGGCGAGCATGCCGATCGGGAACTTCCCGGGCAGCTTCGGGTCGAACTACACCACGATCATGACCGACACCACGAACAACCTGTTCGAGGCGGTGCAGGTGTACAAGCTGCAGGGTCAGCAGCGGTACCTGATGATCGTCGAGGCGATCGGTTCGCAGGGCCGGTACTTCCGGTCGTTCACCGCGACCAGCCTGGGCGGCAGCTGGACCCCGCAGGCGG
>NZ_JBAGKI010000040.1:0-52325 GCF_036689795.1 Micromonospora palythoicola
CATGATCAACGAGGATCAGCCGGGGGTGAGGTGGGTGAGGTGGGTGAGGTGGGGGTGGAGGCGGCCGGAGACGGGGGGTCTCCGGCCGCTTTGGTGTGGGTGATTTGTTACTGCTTGAGCATGTTGTCGAGTAGCAGCGCGCAGCGGACCACGCCGAGGTGGCTGTACGCCTGCGGGTGGTTGCCCAGGCCGCGCTCGGCCAGCGGGTCGTACTGCTCGGGCAGCAGACCGGTCGGACCCGCCGTGTCGATCATCTGCAGGAACAGCTCCTCGGCGTCGGTCCGCCGGCCGGTGCGCAGGTACGCCTCGATCAGCCAGGCCGTGCAGATGTGGAAGCCGCCCTCGCGGCCGGGCAGCCCGTCGTCCCAGTGGTAGCGGTAGACGACCGGCCCACTGCGCAGATCCGCCTCGATCTTCAACACGGTGGAGAGGAAGCGGGGGTCGTCACCGGCCAGCAGTCCGGAGATCCCGATCCACAGGGACGAGGCGTCCATGTCCTCGTCGCCGTACGCGACGCTGTACGCCTCGGCGTGCTCGTGCCAGCCGTACTCCAGCACGTTGGCGCCGATCCGGTCGCGCAGTTCCACCCACTCCGGGCGGTCCTCGCCGCCGTGCTGACGCATCACGTGCAGCGCCCGGTCGACGGTCATCCAGCACATGACCTTCGAGAAGACGTGGTGCCGGGGTGGTAGGCGGGCCTCCCAGATGCCGTGATCCGGCTCGTGCCAGCGACGGCGGACCGCCTCGACCATGTTCTCCAGCACCCGCCACTCCTCGGCGCGTACCGAGCCGCGCACGTCGGCGGTGGCGGCGATCAGGTCAGCGATCGGGCCGAAGACGTCGAGCTGGAGCTGGTGGTTGGCGAGGTTGCCGACGCGTACCGGGCGGGACCCGGCGTAGCCGGGCAGGGTGTCGATGACCGCCTCGGCACCCAGCTCGAATCCGTCGACCGTGTAGAGCGGGTGCAGCCGTTCGGGATGCCCACCGGTGCGCTCCACACAGCCGTCGACCCAGCGCAGGAACGCCTCGGCCTCGGCGATCGAGCCCAGGTCGACCAGGGCCCGGGCGGTCATCGCCGCATCTCGCAGCCAGCAGTAGCGGTAGTCCCAGTTGCGTACTCCGCCCAGTTCCTCGGGCAACGAGGTGGTCGCCGCCGCCAGGATCGAGCCGGTTGCCTCGTGGCAGAGGGCGCGCAGGGTCAGCGCGCTGCGCGCGACCAGGTCCCGGGCGGTGGTCGGCAGCCGCAGCGAGGCCACCCACTCCTTCCAGGGGCGCTCGGCGGCGGCCTGCCGCTCGTGGATGGGCAGCCGGTGGTGTTCCAGGCTGTGCGTACCGAAACGCAGCTCCAGCACCACCTGGCCGCCGAGCGCGGCGAGGTCGACCACCGCCTTGGCGGTTTCGTATCCGCCGTCGTTGCCGACCTCCCACTGCACGCCGGGGGAGTAGAGCGCGACGGGTTCGTTGGAGCCGAGCACCAGCAGGCCGTCACCGAGCGGCTGGAGCTGCACGGCGACCTGGCCGAACTCCGGCCGGGGCGCGAACTCAAGACGAACCCGACCGGTGCCGGTGAGTACCCGGATCAGGGTCGAGTCACCGGAGATGATCGCCGGGCCGTCCGGCGTGGCCTTGGGGTCCGGCTTGTCCAGCCAGTCGGTGACGGTGAGCCCGGACCAACGGGTCTCCACGGTCATCGTGCCCGATCGGTAGCGCTGGCCCAGCGGGATGCCGCCCCGCTCCGGTGCGACGCTGAAATGCCCGGCCGGACTGCCACCGACCAGGTCCGCGAAGATCGCCGCCGAGTCGGGCTTGGGGTTGCACAGCCAACTGACCTTGGCGTCCGGGGTGAGCAGTGCCACCGTCCGGCCGTTGGCCAGCATCGAGTGCCGCTCGATCGGCACCGCCCGTTCACCGAACAACCAGTGCCGTCGGGTCTCCAGCAACAACCCCAGCGCCCGGGCGGCCTCGATCGGCTCGGCCACCCGGTAACCGGCCTTCGTCTCACCCGGGCCGATCTTGATGCCCACGTCCGGGCCGTGCAGGTTGCCGAAGGCGTTCTCGTCGGTCACGTCGTCGCCGATGAAGAGCACCGCGCTGGCCGAGAGCTGGGTGCGCAGCTGGTCGACGGCGGTGCCCTTGTGGGTGGCCACGACGGAGATCTCGATGACCTCCTTGCCCTGGGTGACGGTGACGTCCGGCCAGGTCGCGGGGCCGTTGCGGACCGCGTCGATGGCGGCGGCGGCGACCTGGGGATCCACCCCCCGGGTGTGTACGGCGACACTTGCCGGCTTGCGTTCCAGCCGGACACCGGGGTGGGCCGCGGCGATGTCCCGCAGGGCGTCGCGCAGCCGGGTGCGGACGGCGATCAGTTCGGGGGAGAGCCGCTCGACGAAGCCGATGTCGAATTCGGAGCCGTGGCTGCCGACCAGGTGGACCTCGCTCGGCAACCGGGAGAGGGCGGCCAGGTCGCGTAGCGCGCGGCCGGAGACGACCGCCACGGTGGTCTGCGGCAGCGCCGCCAGGGCCCGCACCGCCGCCACCGACTCCGGCAGCGGTACGGCCTTGCTGGGATCTTCCACGATCGGCGCGAGCGTGCCGTCGTAGTCGCAGGCGACCAGGAGCTGGGGTACCCGGGCGATGCGCCCGATGGCGGAGCGCAGTTCCGGGTCCATCGGGCCCGCGACGGAAGTGCTGTTCTCGTTGGACGCCGCGTTCACGCTGCCTCCATGTCGGGCACACCGAGTTCGGTGAGGAAGGACTTCGCCCAGTGCCCCACATCGTGGGTGCGCAGATGGCGTTGCATTGTCCGCATACGGCGACGAGCCTCCGGCTTCTCCACATGCACGGCCCGTAGCAGAGCGTCCTTGACCGCGTCTGGGTCGTGCGGGTTGCACAGGAACGCCTGACGCAGCTCGGTGGCGGCGCCGGCGAACTCACTGAGTACGAGTGCGCCCCCGTGGTCCGCCCTTGATGCGACGTACTCCTTGGCCACCAGGTTCATTCCGTCTCGCAGCGGAGTGACCATCATCACGTCGGCGGCGGCGTACATCGCAGCCAGTTCGGTCCGACTGTACGACTGATGCAGATAATGCACCGCCGGCACGCCAACCCGGCCGAATTCGCCATTAATCCGACCAACCTCGCGCTCAACCTTGACGCGAAGTGCCTGGTAGTGCTCCACCCGCTCGCGGCTCGGCGTGGCAACCTGCACCATAACCGCGTCGGGGACTGTCAACTTTCCGTCAGCCAGCAACTCGCGGAACGCCTTGAGGCGCAGTTCGATGCCCTTGGTGTAGTCGAGCCGGTCGACGCCGAGGATGATCGTCCGAGGATTGCCCAGCTCCTCGCGGATCTCCTTGGCCCGCGCCTGGATCGCCGGGTCGGCGGCCAACCGTTCCATCTCCTTGGTGTCGATGGAGATGGGGAACGCGCCGGCCTTGACCTGACGGCCGTCCACCTGGATCATCTGGCCCTCGTACCGCAGCCCCAACAGGTGCCGGGCGAGCCGGACGAAGTTCTGCGCGGCGAGCCGCTGCTGGAACCCGACCAGGTCGGCGCCGAGCAGGCCGCGCAGGATCTCGGTGCGGAACGGCATCTGCATGAACAGCTCGATCGGCGGGAACGGGATGTGCAGGAAGAAGCCGATCCGCAGGTCGGGGCGCAACTCCCGGAGCATCGCCGGCACCAGTTGAAGCTGGTAGTCCTGGACCCAGACCGTGGCCCCCTCGGCGGCGACCTCCGCCGCGGCCTCCGCGAACCGGGCGTTGACCAGGCGGTACGCCTCGCGCCAGCGGCGCTTGTAGGCGGGTGTCTCGACGGCGTCGTGGTAGAGCGGCCAGATCGTGGCGTTGGACTGCCCCTCGTAGTAGCGCTCCAGCTCCTCGGCGCTCAGTGGCACCGGATGCAGCCGGATGCCCTCCAGGTCGAACGGCTCTGGGGCCGCGCCGGTGCCGCCTGCCCAGCCGACCCAGGTGCCCTGGTGCTCGGCGAGAACGGGATGCAGCGCGGTGACCAGCCCGCCGGGGCTGCGTCGCCACTGCCGTCCCTCGGGTGTGCTCACCTCGTCGACCGGCAGTCGGTTCGCCACTACGACAAAGGAGCTACGGACGGTCACGATCGGCCACCTCCGGGTGCTGACGGGTCCACCGCGATGAGCGTACTGAGCGTAGCTGCGGTGTCTGTTCCCCTGTGCCGGACTCACCTACCCGTGCCGAACTCGGCGAACCCTGGACGTGATCATGTTTACAGGTGCGCTCCCGCCGCCGGTGGTCGGGGCGCTGGCCGGACCCGCCGGACACCGTCTGGCGGGGCGATGTGGGCGCGGTCCGGCGTACCTGTCAGGATTGACGACGGCGTGCGTGCGGCCGACTGCCGGCCGACGACGGCGGGCGGCGGCCCCGGCCCGCGCCCGTGGCACGCGAAATCGGCGATCGACAGCGACGGAGGAGCCCGCACCGTGGCCCAGTTCATCTACGTCCTGGACAAGGCGCGCAAGGCGCACGGCGACAAGGTCGTGCTCGACAACGTGACGCTGAACTTCCTGCCGGGCGCCAAGATCGGGGTGGTCGGTCCGAACGGCGCCGGTAAGTCCAGCCTCCTCAAGATCATGGCGGGCTGGGACCAGCCGAGCAACGGCGAGGCCCGGCTGATGCCCGGCTTCACCGTGGGAATGCTCGCGCAGGAGCCGCCGCTCAACGACGCCAAGACCGTGCTCGGCAACGTCGAGGAGGCGGTGGCGGAGACGAAGGTCAAGCTGGAGCGGTTCAACAAGATCGCCGAGCAGATGGCCACCGACTACTCCGACGAGCTGATGGAGGAGATGGGCCGGCTCCAGGAGGAGCTGGACCACGCCGACGCCTGGGACATCGACTCCAAGCTCGAACTCGCCATGGACGCGCTGCGGTGCCCGCCGCCGGACGCCGACGTGACCCAGCTCTCCGGTGGTGAGCGCCGCCGGGTCGCGCTGTGCAAGCTGCTGCTGGAGGCGCCCGACCTGCTGCTGCTCGACGAGCCCACCAACCACCTGGACGCCGAGAGCGTGCAGTGGCTGGAGCAGCACCTGGCCAAGTACGCCGGCACGGTCGTCGCCATCACCCACGACCGCTACTTCCTGGACAACGTGGCCAACTGGATCCTGGAGCTGGACCGCGGCCGGGCCTACCCGTACGAGGGCAACTACTCCACCTACCTGGAGAAGAAGGCCGCCCGGCTGGCGGTCGAGGGTCGCCGCGACGCCAAGATGAAGAAGCGCCTGGCCGACGAACTGGACTGGGTGCGCTCGAACGCCAAGGCTCGGCAGACCAAGTCCAAGGCCCGTCTCGACCGGTACGACGAGATGGCCGCTGAGGCGGAGAAGACCCGCAAGCTGGACTTCGAGGAGATCCAGATTCCGCCGGGCCCGCGCCTGGGCAACACGGTCATCGAGGCGAACGGCCTGACCAAGGGCTTCGGCGACCGGCTGCTGATCGACAACCTCTCCTTCTCGCTGCCCCGTAACGGCATCGTCGGCATCATCGGGCCGAACGGCGTCGGCAAGACCACCCTGTTCAAGGCCATCGTCGGGCTGGAGGAGCCGACCGGCGGCTCGGTCCGCGTCGGCGAGACGGTGTCACTGTCCTACGTCGACCAGAACCGGCAGGGCCTCGACGGTGACAAGACCGTCTGGGAGGTCGTCTCGGACGGGCTGGACCACCTCATGGTGGGCAAGGTCGAGATGCCCTCGCGGGCCTACATCGCGGCGTTCGGCTTCAAGGGCCCCGACCAGCAGAAGCCGACGAAGGTGCTCTCCGGCGGCGAGCGCAACCGGCTCAACCTGGCGCTGACGCTGAAGATCGGCGGCAACGTCATCCTGCTGGACGAGCCGACCAACGACCTGGATGTGGAGACCCTGTCCAGCCTGGAGAACGCGTTGCTGGAGTTTCCCGGCTGCGCCGTGGTGATCTCCCACGACCGGATGTTCCTGGACCGGGTCGCCACGCACATCCTGGCCTGGGAGGGCGACGACGAGGACCCGGCGAAGTGGTTCTGGTTCGAGGGCAACTTCGAGGCGTACGAGAAGAACAAGGTCGACCGGCTCGGCGCCGAGGCGGCCCGTCCGCACCGGGTGACGTACCGCAAGCTGACCCGGGACTGATCGGGCGATCCGTCGTGGCTGACCGGTTCGTCTACCGCTGCACGCTGCGCTGGTCCGACCTGGACGCGTACGGCCACGTCAACAACGCCCGCTTCCTCACCCTGTACGAGGAGGCCCGGGTGGCGTTGATGTTCGTCGGTGCCCGGGCGTACGGGGTGGACTCGTTCGCCGAGGGCGTGGTGATCCGCCGGCACGAGGTCGACTACCTGCGGCCGGTGGACTACGCCCTCGACCGGGCCACCGTCGAGACCGCGCCCACCGTCCGGATCGAGCTGTGGGTGGAGCAGCTGCGGGCCGCTTCGTTCACCGTCGGCTACGAGATGTACGACGGCGAGCTGCTCATCAGTCGGGCCCGCTCGGTGCTGGTGCCGTTCGACCTGGCCCAGCAGGTACCCCGGCGGTTGACTGAGCCGGAGCGGACGTTCCTGCTCGGCTACGCGGCGCAGGCGGTGTCATGAGTGTCGGACACGGCATCGTCGACAGCGCCGACGCGGGGGCGTTCCTGGCCCGGCTGGTCCGGTTGGAGCGCGCCGCCCTGGTTCGGCTGAGGCCGGCCGCTGCCGGCGCGCGTACCGCCCTCTGGGCGCGGCTGCCGTGGGAGGTGCTGGCCGTGCGCACGGTGGCCGGGGCGTGCCCTGGTGACGTGACCGTCGCCGCCGGGCAGTTGCTCGCCGAACTCGCGGCCGGCGGCGCGGACCTGCCGGCCCGGCACGACGCCCAGTGGCGGTGGGCCCTGCCGCCGGCCGTCAGTCGTCGGGTCGAGACGCTGCCGGGCGGGGAACTGCGCCGGCTGGCCGAGGCGGCGGCGGGCACCCTGCGCGCGGCGGCCGAGCACGGCGTCGGTGGGCGGGCGGTGGGGCAGCGGGTGCTGCGCGACGCCCTGCTGGACCACGTGGCGGTGGTGGTCACCCCCGACGACGAGCCTGACCGTCCGGTGGAGGTGACTCAGCGGATGGTGCAGGGTCTGGTTCGCATGGGTTTCCTCGCCGCCTCGGAGGACTCGTCAGACGCCGACGGCGTGCAGGTGCGGGCGGCTGGCCGATGGGTCGGACTGGTGGGACCGTACGGAGCCATCTGGTCGCAGAAGGCCACGGATCTTGCCGTACGGCCATCCGCGACTCATCCGAACGGCTGACCGCTACCCATCCTTCCGGTTTGGTGCTGGCGTTGGGGGGGTGCTTCGTTCCGGCTGTCCGGGTACCGTCCATCCTCGGATCCACCCACTGTAGGCGACCGGATCCGCTGGGGAGTGAGGTGCGCGAGCGATGCCGTGGTGGTCATGGCGTCCAGGTCCCGCCAGTGGCGGTGACCCGGAAACTCGAAGCAGGATCATGGTGGAAGGTACCGTCCGGGTCGGCCCGCCGGCGCCCCGCCAACCGGGCGACGACTGCCCGGCTGCGGAGCGTCCGTTGATCGCCGACATGCCAGCCACCGTCGAACAGGTCACCCTGCGCCGGATCTGCGACGCGCTGGACCTGCTCGACGTGCGTTACCTGGCCGACGGCGACGGCAACCTGCTGGCCATGTGGGAGCGGCACGCGGTGCTGGTCACCCTGGAGGGGCCGGAGGACGAGATCCTCGTGCTGCGGGCCCGGCCGCACGCGACCGTGCCGCCGGACTGGGCGGACCGCGCCTACCGGGTGGTCAACGAGTGGAATCACACCAGACGCTTCTGCAAGGCGTACGTGGGTGATCCCACCGAACGTGGGCAGTTGCCGATCTACGCCGAGTTGCAGGTGCCGCTCGCGGCCGGTGCCCACGACGCGCTGCTGGTCGAGTTGCTCGACTGCGGTGCCGCGGTGGCCACCAGCTTCGTCGACTGGCTGCACGACGAGGGCGCCCTGCTCTGACCGGGGCGGCGTCATCAGCCCCGTCGGGTGGTGGGACGGCGGTCAGCCGTGTGCCGCCGGGTCCGACATGTCGTTGACCATGAAGTACGCCGACCGCTCCAGGTAGTTCCACAGTTCCGTGGCGAGCGCCGGAGGCAGGTCGAGGTGGTCGACCGCCCGGCGCATGTGACCCAGCCAGGCGTCGCGTTCGGCGGCACCGATCCGGAACGGGGCGTGGCGCATCCGCAGCCGGGGATGGCCCCGCTGTGTCGAGTAGGTGTTCGGGCCACCCCAGTACTGCATGAGAAACAGCCGCATCCGGTCGGCGGCCGGGCCCAGATCCTCCTCCGGATACATCGGGCGCAGCAGCGGATCGGCGGCGATGCCGGCGTAGAACTCCTCGACCAGCCTGCGGAACGTGGGCTCACCGCCGACGGCGTCGAAGAAGGTGACCGCCTCGCCGTGGCCTTCGGACTCACCTGCGGGATTCACCGTTCCATCCTGCCAGGCCCGCCCCGGCGCCCGCCCGGCCGGCACCGGGTGAACGAGGGTGGCTCAGGGCACCGCGTGCCGGGGCCGGCCCGGCCCCACGTGCCCCGGACCGGATTCGTCGGAGGAACCGTCCTGCGACCCGCGGGCGGGACCGATGGTCCCGTCGGTCGCGGTGGAGGCGGCCCGGGCGATCTCGACGGAGGCGGCCACGGTCCGCTCGTCGGGCCAGCGCAGGACGACGAGCGACATCAACATCACCCCGGCGATGCTCCACAGGCCCACCACGAGCGGAATCGGAAACCGCTCGGCGAGCAACCCGGTGACCAGTACGGCCGCACCCTGGATGACCTGCACGCCGGTCGCCATGACACCGAACGCCCGGGCTCGGAAGCCGTCCGGGAGTGCCTGGACGAAGAGCCCGTTCGCCGTCGGGAGCAGTCCGGCCACCGCGAACCCGCTGACGGCGGCGAGCAGTGCCACCACCACCGGCGGCGGGTCCAGCAGTGCGGGCACCAGCGCCAGTGGGGCGATCACGGCCAGTGGCCGGAGCAGGAGCAGCCGGCGGGCCGGTGCGACGGTCCGGCCGATGATCAGCCCGCCGAGGATGAAGCCGGTCGGGGTGGCGGCCATGATCACCGCCTGCGCCAGCCCCGGGTCCATGTTCTCCCCGGCGTGTTCGTTGGCCCAGGCGGCGGCCAGTCCCTCGGGCACGATGGAGAAGAGCATGGCGCTGAAGACCAGGACGGCGATCGCGCGCAGCACCGGTGTCTGGAAGACCATCTGGAAGCCGGCGGCGGTCTCCCGGAGCAGGTGACTACGGTGAGCGCTGGTCATCGCCGGTGGCCGGTCGCGCACCCCGAGTCGGACGAGCACCGCCGACAGTGCGAACGCACCCGCGTTCATCAGCAGTGCGGCGGTGGGGTTGACCGTCGCGACGGCGGCGCCGAGCAGGTAGCCGACCACCTGGGCGGCCTGTCCCACGCTGCTGTTGACGGACAACCCGACGACGAGCCGGTCCCCGGGCAGGATCAACGGCAGCAGTGCCGACCGTGCGGCCTGACTCGGTGGATTCGCCAGCGTGGTCGCGAACAGTAGCGCCAGGATCACCGGCACCGGCATCCCCGGGACGGCGACGAGCAGCATCAGCGCCATCCGGATGAGGTCGCAGATCACCATCACCTGACGGAACCGGTGCCGCTCGGCGATCGTGGCCAACAACGGGCCGCCGACCAGCCAGGGCAGGTAGCTCACCGCGAAGGCGGCCGCCGACAGCGCCACGGACTCGGTTTCCCGATAGACCAGGAGGGTGACGGCCGCGCGGGCGACGTAGTCACCGACCCAGGTCAGCGTGTTGGCCGCGAAGACGGCCCGATACTCACGCTGGGCGAAAACCTCCCGGAAGGTGGCCGGCCCTTCCGGAGAAGGTCGCTCGTCGGACACCATCGCCTCCATCGTCCCGGTGTCTGGCCACTCGTGATGGCGGCCCGGGACCATCGTCAGGTCTGCAGATCAGCGAGGACGTGACACCGCTCGGTAAGCGTGTGCACCGGATTCTGCCCGATCGTCTGACAACTGGCTAGGGCGAACGGTTGGTTGGTCGCATCTCCGACTGAACGAACGGACGATACCCGAGGGGGTCGCTCGGCCGCGACCCCCGCCGGTCGGCTCAGGTGGCACCGCCCTGACCGGTCTCGGAGTCCGTTCGAGTAGGTAGCCCGGGGTAGAGCCGGCCTGCCGCGATCCTCGCGGTGATACCGGAGTTCTCCAGCGCCTCGGCAAGTCGACGACGCAGCTCGCGGCCCACCCCGAACTGTCCGTCGGCGGTGGTCTTCACCACCGTACGGATCACCGTGCCCTCCACCGTGACCTGCTCGACGCCCAGCACCTCCGGCGGCTCGACGATCGACGGGGCCAGCTCCGGGTCCACCGCGATCGAGGCGGCGGCGGTACGCAGCACGGCCGTCGCCTCCTCGGTACCGGCGAAACCGATCGGCAGGTCGACCACCACCAATGCCCACCCCTGGCTCTTGTTGCCTACCCGGACGATCTCGCCGTTGCGGATGTACCAGAGCACCCCTCGGGCGTCCCGGACGGTGGTGACCCGCAGTCCGACCGCCTCGACCACGCCGGAGGCCTCGCCGAGATCGACGTTGTCGCCCACCCCGTACTGATCCTCGATCAGCATGAACAACCCGGCGATCAGGTCCTTGACCAGGCTCTGCGCGCCGAAGCCGAGCGCGACGCCGGCAATGCCCGCGCTGGCGAGCAGCGGCGCCAGGTCGAAGCTGAACTCCTTGAGCACCATCAGTAGGGCGATGCCGAAGATGAACGCGGTGGTCAGGCTCCGCAGCACCGAGCCGATCGCCTCGGCGCGCTGCCGGCGACGCTCCGGGACGAACTCGCCCGGCTCGGTGGCGGCGGTCGGGATGCGCTCGCGCAGCGGGCGGAGCATGGTCGGCACCTCGGCGTCGCTGGTGGTGCGGACCAGGCGGCGGATCGTGCGGTGCACCAGCCACCGGGCGGCCAACGCCAGCAGCAGGATCATGATGATCCGTAGTGGCTTGACCAGGATCCAGAAGCTGCCCTCGGCGAACCACACCGAGTCGGTCCAGTTAAAGACGATCTTGCACAGCGTCTCGTCCAGGCACTCCGGGCTTGGCGTGTCGACCGGCTCCGGGCGGGACGGGGCGGGGGTGGGGCTGAGGCTGCTGACGGTCACCCTGTTTTCGTACCGCAACCGACGGGCGGCCCCGCCGTCGACCCACCGGTCGGTGACGCCCGGCCGGTCGGGCGGGGCGGAGGGAAAGCACCGGCGCTACCCAGGATTAGTACGTGCATTCCCGGGTCCGATCAGGGACGATTGGCGCAGCGGACGTCGGTGATCCGGCCGGCGTCGACGTGGTGTGGGGCTGTGCCCGACGCCGGTCGGCGGTGGCGAGTGGTAAGCCGTTTGACCGGAAGGGTGACGCGATGCCTGACATACGACCCACGGTGGGCTCCGGCGCGCTGGTCCTCAACGCCACCTACGAGCCGCTGTGTGTCGTGTCGGTACGTCGGGCCGCGATTCTCGTGCTCTCGGCCAAGGCGGTCTGTGTCGCCGACGGTGAGGGCATCCTGCACAGTGCCCGCAGTGCGCTGCCGGTGCCCTCGGTCGTCCGGCTCACCCGGTTCGTCCGGGTGCCCTACCGCACCCACGTGGGCCTGTCCCGGCGGGCGATCTTCGCCCGGGACGGCTGGCGGTGCGCCTACTGCCGTGGGCCGGCGGAGACCATCGACCACGTCTTCCCCCGCAGCCGCGGCGGCCGGCACGCCTGGGAGAACGTGGTCGCCGCCTGCGCCAGGTGCAACCACACGAAGGGCGACAAGACCCCGGCCGAGCTGGGCTGGCGACTGCACTCGTTGCCGACCGCCCCGAAGGGGATCGCCTGGCGCGTGCTCGGCCATCGCGCCCCCGACCCGCGCAGGGATCAAGCCTGACCGCCCGGAGCGGGTCGGGCTCCCCCGAAAACCCCCCACAGCGAGCCCTACCGGGCCTCGACAAGCGAAGCGAAGACCACCACGTTGTCCGCGTACCCCGTCTGCCCACCCACCCAGCGTCCGCCGCAGGTGATCAACCGAAGCTGCGGACGGCTGAAGTCGCCGAAGACGTCGTCCGTGGGTAGTTGTTCCTTGTCGAACCGGTCGACCCGGTCGACCTCGAAGATCGCCACCGAGCCGTCCGAGCGGGCGACCTCGACCCGGTCGCCGGCGCGCAACTGGGGCAGCTGGTGGAAGACCGCGGGTCCGGTGGTGGTGTCGACGTGCCCCACGATGACGGCCGGGCCGTACTGGCCGGGGGTGGGCCCCTGGTCGTACCAGCCGGCCTCCTGGGCCCGCTCGGCCGGCGGCGCGGCGATGCTGCCGTCGGGTGCGATGCCCACGTTGTGCACCGGGGCGGCCAGGTCGATCTTGTTGATCTCGATACCGACCGGCTCGCTCGCCGCCAGCAGCGGAAACTTCCTGGGCGGCGGTGCCAGCCCGGCGATGAACCGGTCCGGTAGCACGCTCAACCCGGTCATCCGCTCGACGCCGAGCATCGCGATGATCAGCAGCATCAGCGAGCCGATCACCAGTACCGGTAGTCCCGGACCGGAGTGACCGGAACGTCTCGTTCCCACCGCCCGGGCCGGGCGTCGCCTGGGCGGTAGCGGCGCGGCCGCGGGATCGGGCGTGGCGACGCTCGCCGAACCGGCCTGCGCGGCGACCCGGACCAGCCGGCCGGCCGCGGCGACCGTTCGCCGCCAGGCACGTCGGCCCCGACGGTCGGCACGGCGTGGACCGGGGCCCGGTTCCGGCGCGGGTACGCGGAAGCCCGCCATGGTGACGGTGGGTCAGGAACCGGCCCGGCGCCGGCTGCTGAACAGGCCGAAGACCACCGCCGCGGTCACCGTGGCGACGCCACCGAGCAGCAGCATCGACCCGGTGCCCCGGTCGGCCGTACCGCCACCACCGGTCGCCGGCCCCTTGGTGGGCTGGTCCATGTTCAGCACGGTCAGGGTGGTGCTGGCGGTCCGGCCGTTGTCGCAGCGCAGGTGCACCGGATAGTCGCCGGCCGCCTTGTTGCCGGGCACGGTGACCCAGCCGGTGAGGAAGCCGTTGTCCGGCCGGAGGTACACCCGGTCGAACGCGTCCGAGGTCACCTCGGCCTGGCGGTCGTTGGCGTTGTCGCAACTGGCCCGGATGTTCACCCGGGAGCCGGCCTGGACACTGTTCGGCGTCACCTCGACGAAGGTGTTCTCACCAGCTCTGGCGGGCGCGGTGCCGGGCAGGAGCAGCCCGGCCAGGGCGAACGCCGCGATCAGGACGAACGCCCCGAACAGTCGGGCGATGGTCGACGGGGCGTGCTGGACGCCTCCGTACGGTCGCAGACCTCGCATGATCCTCCCTCCCGGCACCGGCGTACCGGTTCCTGCTGGGGCGACCCGCGTGGCTTTCCCCCTGCTCCGGTGGCTAACCCGGCTCCCGGCGACGGGGACGGCTGTCAGCAGGGGGGCCCTCCGTAGCGGTGACCGGCTGCCAGGCGAGCGGAGTGGAGAGCACCATGGTGCTCGACGGCTGGCCGTAGGGGGCGAGACGGTCGATGACCGCCTCGAAGTCTCCGATCGAGCCGGCCGCGACCTTCAACACGCTGCACGCGTCCCCGGTGATCCGGTGGATCTCCAGGATCTCCGGCCACCGCGCGACCTCCGGATCGTGCAGGATGCACCGGGCGCCGTAACAGGACATCCGGATCAGCGCGACCACGGTGCGACCGGCCCGGGCCAGGTCGACGTGGGCGTGGTACCCGCTGATCACGCCGGTCTCCTCCAACCGGCGGACCCGCTCGGCGACCGCCGGTGGGGACAGGTGCACCCGCCGGGACAACTCGCTGAAGGACAACCGCGCGTCGGCCTGCAACTCGCGGAGCAGGGCCCAGTCCATCTCGTCCATGCCCGCGACCTTACGTCCGGCAGGTCAATGGCGGCGAGCGGCTTCCGTTCCTTAGGTCGACCACCGAAAGCGCCGTTGAACAGGCATTCCATCTGGCCAACCGCACGGGAGATCATGACTGGACGGGCGAGCCGGGAGGAGCGGACGCATGGAGCAGACGGAGCTGCGGCCCCGGACGGAGGTGCGTCCGGTCACCGCACGGCAGCGGGTGGCGCGCGCCGCCCGCAACGGCGGCGAACCGACCCTGGAGTTCGCCGAGCGGGTGCCGTACGACGCGTACGTGCAGGCCAGTACGCTGCATCGGCTGCAACAGCCGCTCAGCGCCGACCCGGGCGAGATGTCGTTCCTGATGGTCAGCCAGATCATGGAGTTGTACTTCGGCCTGACCTGTCACGAACTACGGGAGACGTCCCGGCTGCTGCGCGCCGACCGGGTGTGGGAGGCGTTGGCGCCGCTGCGCCGCGCCGCGCTGCACCTGGAAGGGCTCAACGCCGCCTGGCGGGGACTGCGCTGGATGACCCCGGCCGACTTCAACCGCTTCCGCAACCTGCTCGGCGAGGGGTCGGGCTTCCAGTCGGCGATGTATCGCCACCTGGAGTTCCTGCTCGGGCTGCGCGACCCGGCACTCATCCGCCCGTTCCGGCGGCAGACCGAGGTGTACGCCGAGCTCACCGACGCCCTGGCCACCCCGAGCGTCTGGGACGAGGTGGTCGCCCTGCTCGCCCGGCACGGTCACGACCTGCCTGCGGACCTGCTGGAGCGGGACGTGGCCACCGAACACGAGGCGCACCCCGCCGTCGAGGCGGCCTGGGTGCGGATCTACGCCGATGCCGGGCCCGACAACCACCTGCGGATGCTCGGCGAGGCGCTGACCGAGGTGGCCGAGCAGTTCGGCGACTGGCGGCACCACCACATCAAGGCGGTGCAGCGGACGATGGGTGCCAAGGTGGGCAGCGGCGGCTCCGCCGGGCTGGCGTGGCTGCAACGCAGCATGGCCCGGGTGGTCTTCCCCGAACTGTGGTCGGCCCGGACGGCGATGTGAGGCGGTTGTGACGACGATGAGCAACGACACCGAGGCCGAAGCGCTCCGCCTCGACGCGGCCGAACCGGGGCACCGGCACCTGTTCCACGTGCCGCCGGCCGACGGTGGGCGCTATCCGGAGGCCGCCTACCTGGCGGGCAACTCGCTCGGCCTGCAACCGAGGGCCACCCGCGACGAACTCCTGGCCGATCTGGACGCCTGGCGCCGGCTCGGCGTGGAGGGGCATCTGGCGGCGGAACGGCCCTGGCTGCCGTACCACGAGCTGCTGACGGCGCCGGCCGCCCGACTGGTCGGCGCCCTGCCAACGGAGACCGTGGTGATGAACTCGCTGACGGTCAACCTGCACCTGCTGATGGTCAGCTTCTACCGGCCGGCGGGCGAGCGGACCCGGATCGTCATCGAGGACAGCGCCTTCCCGTCGGACAGCTACGCGGTGCGCAGCCAGGCACGGTTCCACGGCCTCGACCCCGACACCACGGTCGTCCGGCTCACGCCGCGCCCCGGTGAGGACACCCTGCGCACCGAGGACGTCACCGGGTACCTGGCGACCGAGGGCCACACCGTGGCGCTGGTCCTGCTCGGTGGCGTCAACTACCTCACCGGCGAGCTGATGGACATCCCGGCGATCACCGCGGCGGCCCGGGCCGCCGGCGCGGTCGTCGGGTGGGACCTGGCCCACGCGGCGGGCAACGTGCCGCTGTCGTTGCACGACTGGGACGTCGACTTCGCCGCCTGGTGCTCGTACAAGTACCTCAACTCGGGGCCTGGCGCGCTGGCCGGGGTCTTCGTCCACGAACGGCACCACGGCGACGCGACGCTGCCCCGCTTCGAGGGCTGGTGGAGCACGGCGGCGGCGACCCGCTTCCAGATGGCTCCGGTCAGTCGACCACCGGCCACCGTGGAGGCGTGGCAGATCTCCAACCCGCCGATCTTCGCGATGGGGCCGGTCCGCACCTCGCTGGAACTGTTCGACTCGGTCGGCATGCCGGCGCTGCGGGCGCGTAGCCTGCGGCTCACCGGCTACCTGGAGCGGCTGCTGGACGAAGTCACCGCCGACCGGCCGCTGCGGATGATCACCCCACGTGAGCCGCGCCGGCGCGGGTGCCAGCTCTCGGTACGCATCGGTACGGGCAGCGCCAACGAGCTGACCGAACGGTTGCGCCACGAGCACGGGGTGATCGCCGACGCCCGGGAGCCGGACGTGGTCAGGTTCGCCCCGGTGCCGCTGTACTCGACGTACCACGACTGCTGGCGGGTCGCCGAGGCGTTGCGCGCGACGGTTTCGGGGGTGGCCCGGTGACCGGAGAGGGCGACGAGATCGCGGTGGTGGGCGCCGGGCTGGCCGGCTGCCTGCTGGCCTGCTTCCTGGCCCGCCGGGGCCATCCGGTGGCGCTCTACGAGCGACGCCCGGACCCGCGCGGCGGCACCCCCGAGCGGGGCCGGTCGATCAACCTGGCGCTCTCCGAACGAGGGCTCGACGCGCTGCGTCGCATCGGACTGGCCGAGCAGGTGATGACGGACGCCCTGCCGATGCGGGGCCGGATGATCCATCCGGTCGACGGGCCGACCGGATTCCAGTCGTACAGCGTCTCCGGCGATCGGGCGATCAACTCGATCAGCCGGGGTGCGTTGAACAACGCCCTGCTGGCGGCCGCCGCCAAGCTGCCGGGGGTGCGGATCGCCTTCGAGCACCGGCTGGTCGGGCTCGACCCGGCGACCGGCACGATGACCTTCCAGACCCCGCAGGGCACGGTGACCGAGGGCGCGCGGGTGGTGCTCGGCACCGACGGTGCCGGCTCGGCGGTACGCGGGCAGCTGCTCGCCCACGGCCTGGTCACCGAGAGCGTCGACTTCCTCGACTACGGCTACAAGGAACTGACGATCCCGCCGCTGGACGGCGACTTCGCCCTCGACCCGGGTGCGCTGCACATCTGGCCGCGCGGCACCTCGATGATGATCGCGCTGCCCAACCCGGACCGCTCGTTCACCTGCACCCTCTTCTGGCCCACCCACGGCACCGCGAGCTTCGCCTCGCTGGGCAGCCCGGCGGCGATCGAGCGGCACTTCGCGCAACACTATCCGGACCTGCCGCCGATCGCCCCGAACCTGGTCGACGACTACCAGCACAACCCGGTCGGCGTGCTCGGCACGGTGCGGTGCGACCCGTGGCAGGTCGACGGCCGGGTCGCCCTGCTCGGCGACGCGGCGCACGCCATCGTGCCGTTCTACGGCCAGGGCGCGAACTGCGCCTTCGAGGACGTGGTGGAGCTGGACCGCTGCCTCGACGAGTGTGCCGGGGACTGGGCTGCGGCGCTGCCGCTGTTCCAGCACCGCCGGCAGGACAACGCCGAGGCGATCGCCCGGATGGCGCTGGCCAACTTCGTGGAGATGCGCGACAAGGTCGCCTCCCCGGTCTTCCGGGCCCGCAAGCAGGTCGAGCACGCCCTGGAGCGGGCGTTGCCCGGTCGGTACGTCTCCCAGTACGAGCTGGTGTCCTTCTCCACCGTGCCGTACGCGCAGGTGCGCCGTCGGGTCCGCCGGCAGTACCAGGTGGTCGGCCTGGCGGCGGCCGGCCTGGCGGCGGTGGTCGGCGCGGCGGTGGCGTTCGGGTTGAGGAGGCGCGGATGACGCTCTGGGATCCCCGGCTGATGGCCGGGCGGGCACCGGACGGCCCGGGACTGCTGAGGAACTTCGTCGGCGGCGAGTTCGTCGACGCCGGAACCCGGTTCACCAAACGCAGCCCGGTGACCGGTGAACCGGTCTTCGAGGTGGTCGAGGCGGACAGGTCCACGGTGGACGACGCGGTGACGGCGGCCCGGGCGGCGTTGCGGGGCCCGTGGGGTCGGGCGGGGGAGCGGGAACGCGCCGAGGTGCTGTGCCGGATCGCCGCCGAGCTGGAGCGTCGTTTCGACGACCTGGTGTCCGCCGAGGTCGCCGACACCGGCAAGTCCATCTCGCAGGCCCGCACCCTGGACATCCCGCGCGGCGCGGCGAACTTCCGGGCCTTCGCGGAGATCGTGGCGACCGCGCCGACCGAGTCGTTCACCACGGTCACCCCGACCGGTGGTCGGGCGCTCAACTACGCGGTGCGCAAGCCGGTCGGCGTGGTCGCGGTCATCGTGCCGTGGAACCTGCCGCTGCTACTGCTCACCTGGAAGGTCGCCCCCGCTCTGGCCTGCGGCAACGCGGTGGTGGTCAAGCCGAGCGAGGAGACGCCGGCCTCGGCCACGCTGCTCGCCGAGGTGATGGCGGCAGCCGGGGTGCCCGACGGCGTGTTCAACCTGGTGCACGGCTTCGGACCTGGCTCGGCCGGCGAGTTCCTCACCCGCCATCCGGACGTCGACGCGATCACCTTCACCGGCGAGTCGGCCACCGGCGGCGCCATCATGCGGTCGGCCGCCGACGGGGTGAAGGCGGTCAGCTTCGAGTTGGGTGGCAAGAACGCCGGACTGGTCTTCGCCGACGCGGATCTGGACGCGGCGGTGGCCGGTTCGGTCCGGTCGAGCTTCACCAACGGCGGTCAGGTGTGCCTCTGCACCGAACGGATCTACGTGCAGCGGCCGGTGTTCGAGGAGTTCACCGCGCGGCTGGCCGAGCGTGCCGGCGAGCTGGCGTACGGTTGGCCGGCCGACGAGGCGACGGTGAACATGCCGTTGATCTCGCACGGTCATCGGGACAAGGTGCTCGGGCACTACGACCTGGCGAGGGCCGAGGGCGCCCGGGTTCTCGCCGGCGGCGGGGTGCCCCGGTTCGGCGACGCTCGCGACGGTGGCGCGTACGTGCAGCCGACGGTGCTGACCGGGCTCGGCCCGGACGCGCGGACCAACCGCGAGGAGATCTTCGGGCCGGTGGTGCACGTGGCCCCGTTCGACGACGAGGATGAGGCGTACGCCCTGGCCAACGGCACCGAGTACGGCCTGGCGGCGACCGTCTGGACCCGCGACGTGGGTCGGGCGCACCGGGCCGGTGCCCGGTTGGACGCCGGCATCGTCTGGATCAACACGTGGTTCCTGCGTGACCTGCGGACCCCGTTCGGCGGGGTGAAGGCCTCGGGCATCGGTCGGGAGGGCGGCGTGCACTCGCTGAATTTCTACTCGGAGCTGACGAACGTCTGCGTGGAGCTGTCATGAACGACGTCGAGTCGGCGGCGCGGGAGCTGGCCGAGGCCCGCGCCGGCGGTAAACCGTGTCCGCCGTTGCGTGGGCGGCTGCTGCCGGAGGGGGACGTCCAGGCCGCGTACCGGGTGCAGCAGCGCCAGGTGGGCGAGTGGCTTGCGTCCGGGCAGCGCCGGGTGGGCGCGAAGATCGGGCTGACCTCCCGGGCGGTCCAGGAGAGCTTCGGGGTGTACGAGCCGGACTTCGGAGTGCTCACCGACGCGATGGCGGTGCCCGACGGCGCCGAGGTGGCGATCGGTCGCCTGCTGCAACCCCGGGTGGAGGCGGAGGTCGCCTTCGTGCTCGGCGCCGACCTGCCCGACGACCGGATCACCACCGCGGACCTGCTGCGCGCCGTCGACCACCTGCTGCCGGCCATCGAGATCGTCGACTCCCGGATCGCCGGTTGGGACATCTCCATCGTGGACACGGTGGCCGACAACGCCTCCAGCGGCCTGTTCGTGCTCGGCACCACGCCCCGCCGGCCGGCCGAGGTCGACCTGCGGCTGTGCGGGATGGTCCTGGAACACGCCGGTGAACCGGTGTCGGTGGGGGCCGGGGCGGCCTGCCTGGGCAATCCGTTGCACGCGCTGGCCTGGCTGGCCGGTACGACGGCCCGCGCCGGTGATCCACTGCGTGCCGGTGACGTGGTGCTGTCCGGCGCGCTCGGCCCGATGGTGGCGGTGACCCCGGGCGCGGCGTACGAAGCACGCATCTCCGGTCTCGGCTCGGTGCGGACCTGTTTCAGCAAGGAGGTGCACGGATGACGGGTGTGGCGGTGATCGGGTCGGGCAACATCGGCACCGACCTGATGATCAAAGTGATGCGGCTGTCGGACTCGCTGCGGATGGTGGCGATGGCCGGTATCGACCCCGCCTCCGACGGGCTGGCCCGGGCCCGGCGGCTCGGCGTGGCGACCACCGCGCAGGGCGTCGAGGGACTCGTCGCGATGCCCGAATTCGCCGACGTGGCACTGGTCTTCGATGCCACCTCGGCGGGTGCGCACCGGCACCACGACGCCGTGCTGCGCGCGCACGGGCGGACCGTGATCGACCTGACCCCGGCGGCGATCGGCCCGTACGTCGTGCCGCCGGTCAACCTGGAGGAGCACCTGGGCGAGACCAACCTGAACATGGTCACCTGCGGCGGGCAGGCGACCGTGCCGATCGTCGCCGCGGTGCGGCGGGTCACCCCGGTCGCGTACGGGGAGATCGTCGCGTCGATCGCCTCGCGGTCGGCCGGCCCGGGTACCCGGGCCAACATCGACGAGTTCACCGAGACCACGGCCCGGGCGATCGAGGTGGTCGGCGGCGCCGAGCGAGGCAAGGCGATCATCGTGCTCAACCCGGCCGACCCACCGCTGCTGATGCGCGACACCGTCTACTGTCTCTGCCCGGACGCCGACGCCGACCGCGCCGCCATCGCCGCCTCCGTCGGCGACATGGTGGCCGGCGTGCAGGAGTACGTGCCCGGCTACCGGCTCAAGCAGGACGTGCAGTTCGACCGCGTCGACACGTACGTGCCGTCGTTGGGACGGCAGCTCACCGGGTTGCAGGTCTCGGTCTTCCTGGAGGTCTCCGGCGCCGGGCACTATCTGCCCGCGTACGCCGGGAACCTGGACATCATGACCTCGGCCGCGCTGCGTACCGCGCAGCGACTGGTCGCCCTGCGGGCGGAGGTGCTGGCCCAGTGACCGAGTTGTACATCCAGGACGTGACGTTGCGCGACGGCATGCACGCCATCGCCCACCGCTACACCGTCGACCAGGTCCGCACCATCGCCGCCGCACTGGACGCCGCCGGGGTCGCCGCGATCGAGGTGGCCCACGGTGACGGTCTGGCCGGGTCCAGCGTCAACTACGGCCACGGCGCGGCCAGCGACGCCGACTGGATCGCGGCGGCGGCCGAGGTGATGACGAGGGCGAAGCTGACGACCCTGCTGCTGCCCGGCATCGGCACCATCGCCGACCTGAAGGCCGCCCGGTCGCTCGGCGTGACGAGCGTGCGGATCGCCACCCACTGCACGGAGGCGGACATCTCCGCCCAGCACATCTCCTGGGCCCGGGAGAACGGCATGGACGTGGCCGGTTTCCTGATGATGTCGCACATGAACGACCCGGCCGGGCTGGCCGCCCAGGCGAAGCTGATGGAGTCGTACGGGGCGCACTGCGTCTACGTCACCGACTCCGGTGGCCGGCTGCTGATGTCCGACGTGGCGCAGCGCGTCGACGCGTACCGGCAGGTCCTCGAACCGAGCACGCAGATCGGCATCCACGCCCACCACAACCTGTCCCTCGGGGTGGCCAACAGCGTGATCGCCGTCGAACACGGCCGGATCGCCGGCGACGGCCCGCCCGGGTCACCGGCCGGCCGGACGGTGCGGGTGGACGCCTCCCTCGCCGGCATGGGCGCCGGTGCCGGCAACGCGCCGCTGGAGGTTTTCGTCGCGGTCGCGGAACTGCACGGCTGGCGGCACGGCTG
Organism: Micromonospora palythoicola; assembly: GCF_036689795.1. Taxonomy (NCBI): domain Bacteria; kingdom Bacillati; phylum Actinomycetota; class Actinomycetes; order Micromonosporales; family Micromonosporaceae; genus Micromonospora; species Micromonospora palythoicola. Next base: position 21,597 of record NZ_JBAGKI010000040.1, read on the forward strand.
CGACGTCTTCGCGCTGATGGACGCCGCCGACGACATCGTCCGCCCGTTGCAGGACCGGCCCGTCCAGGTCGACCGGGAGACCCTCTCCCTGGGGTACGCGGGGGTCTACTCCAGCTTCCTGCGCCACGCCGAACGGGCCTCGGCGCGCTACGGCGTGGATGTCCGGTCGATCCTGGTGGAACTGGGCCGACGCCGGATGGTCGGCGGCCAGGAAGACATGATTGTCGACGTGGCGCTGGACCTGGCCGGCAAGGAGAACTCATGATCGGGCCGGACATCGCGGGAATCGCCGAGACGCTCGGTACGGCCGCCGACACGGCCACCGCGACGGCGCAGCTCGCCGCCGAGACCGGGCTGGACGTCGACGCCGCGTACGCGGTGCAGACCGCGCTGGTGCAGCGCCGGCTGGATCGGGGGGAGCGGCTGGTCGGGCTGAAGATGGGGCTGACCAGCAAGGCGAAGATGGCCCAGGTCGGGGTGGACGAGGTGATCTGGGGCCGGCTCACCGACACCATGCGGATCCCCGACGGCGGCACGGTCGACGTGGCCGAGTTCATCCATCCCCGGGTCGAGCCGGAGGTGGCGTTCCTGCTGGACCGCCTGCCCGAGCCGGGTGAACCGGTCGGCGACTTCACCGACGCGGTGCGGGCGGTCGCTCCGGCGATCGAGCTGATCGACTCCCGGTACGCGAACTTCACCTTCTCCCTGCCGGACGTCATCGCCGACAACACGTCGGCCGGCGCGTTCGTGATCGGGCCCTGGTCACCGGTGCCGGACGGGCTGGACAACCTGGGTGTGCTGTTGGAGATCGACGGACGGTTGGCCCAGGTCGGCTCGACGGCGGCCATCCTCGGCGATCCGCGACGGGCACTGGACGAGGGCATCCGACTGGCGGGGCGGCACGGGGTGCGGCTGCGCTCGGGCTGGGTCTTCCTGGCCGGCGCGGCGACGGCTGCTGTTCCGTTGCGTGCTGGTGCTCATGTGCGGGCGGTTGTCGAGAAGCTGGGCACGGCTTCGTTGCGGAGTGCGTCGTGAGTGGTCCGGGTGTTGGGGTTCCGGGCAGCCCGACCGGCTCCGGGCGGTCAGGCTTGATCCCTGCGCCGGTCGGGCTGCCCGGAACCCCTGACGTGGTCGGGCTTGCCGCGCCGGTGCCAGGTGGGGTGAATCTGGTGTGGCCGGTGCCGGTGTCGGGTGGAATCGGTCTGGAGTGGGTGGTGTCGGTGCCGGCTGGGATGGGGGTCTGAGGTGGTTGCTGCTCGCGTGGTGGTGCCAAGTGGTTGCCATGACTGACGGGGCGCGGGTGGTGGCTGGGAAGGCGGTGCCTCGGGGGGCGTTTCCGCACGTCAAGGTGGCGGGCGGGTTCGTCTTCGTGTCGGGGACCTCGTCGCGGCGGGCGGACAACACGTTCGCGGGCGTGTCGGTGGACGAGTTCGGCACGACCGACCTGGACATCCGGGCGCAGACGCGGGCGGTGATCGAGAACATCGGTGACCTGCTGCGGTCGGTCGGTGCGGGGCTGACCGACCTGGTCCAGGTGACCACCTATCTGGTCAACATGAACGACTTCGGTGGATACAACGAGGTGTGGGCGGAGTTCTTCGACGCGACCGGACCGACCCGGACGACGGTCGCCGTGCACCAGTTGCCGCATCCGCACCTGCTGATCGAGATGCAGGCCGTCGCCCTGCTCCCAGAAGGAGGCCAGTCATGAGTGAGATCGCCGAGCCGTTCAGCTTCCCCGGCTGGATCGCCGAGCACCAGCACCTGCTGAAGCCGCCGGTGGGCAACAAGGAGATGCTGCCCGGCTCGGAGGACTTCATCGTGATGGTGGTCGGTGGGCCGAATCAGCGCACCGACTTTCACGTCGACCCGTACGAGGAGTTCTTCTACCAGGTCAAGGGCAACATGCACATCAACCTGATGCTGCCCGAGGGGCCGCGTACGGTGCACGTGCGCGAGGGGCAGATGTGGATGCTGCCCCGGAACACGCCGCACTCGCCGCAGCGACCGGAGCCCGGCTCGATCGGGATGGTGATCGAGCGGGTACGCGAGGAGGGCACGCTGGAGAAGTTCCAGTGGTACTGCCCCGAGTGTTCCCACCGGGTGCACGAGGTCGAGTTGCAGGTCCGGGACATCGCCGCCGACCTGCCGCCGGTCTTCGCCGCGTTCTACGCCGACGAGTCGGCGCGTACCTGCGACAACTGCGGCACCCTGCACCCGGGCAAGGGCTGATGGCGGCTCCGGTGGTGGACGTGCACACGCACGTCGTACCGAAGGGTTGGCCGGACCTGGCCGCGGCGTGCGGCGGGTCCGGCTGGCCGTGGCTGCGGATCGACTCGGAGCGCGCCGCCATGATCATGGTCGGTGAAGCGCCGTTCCGCCCGGTCGGCGCCGAATGCTGGGACGCCGACACCCGGCTGGCCGACATGACGGCCGACGGGGTCGACGTGCAGGTGGTCTCGCCCACCCCGGTCTTCTTCTGCTACGACCGCCCGGCCGACCAGGCGGTGAAGGTGGCCCGGATCTTCAACGACCTGACCCTGGAGGTCACCGCCGCGGGCGAGGACCGGCTGCTGCCGTTCTGCCAGGTGCCCTTGCAGGACCCGGACGCGGCCTGCGCCGAGGTGGACCGCTGCCTCGCGGCCGGTCACGTCGGTGTGGAGATCGGCAACCACGTCGGCGACCGGGACCTCGACGACGCCGGCATCGTGACGTTCCTGACCCACTGCGCCGAGGTCGGTGCGCCGGTCTTCGTCCACCCGTGGGACATGGCCGGCGGTCCCCGACTGGACCGTTGGATGGCCCGGTGGCTCACCGGCATGCCCGCCGAGACCCACCTGTCGGTGCTGGCGATGATCCTCGGCGGGGTGTTCGACCGGGTGCCGGAGACGTTGCGGATCTGCTTCGCCCACGGCGGCGGCAGCTTCCCGTTCTGGCTGGGGCGCGCCGACAACGCCTGGCACCGCCGTGGCGATCTGGTACGCGGTGCCTCCGCCGCCCCGCCCAGCTCCTACGTCGACCGGTTCCTCGTCGACTCGGTGGTCTTCTCGACTCCGGCGCTGCGGCTCCTCGTGGACACCATGGGCGCCGACCGGGTGCTGGTGGGCAGCGACTATCCGTACCCTCTGGGTGAGCGCCCGGCCGGCGCGGTGGTCCGCCAGGCCGACTTCCTCACCGACGCCCAGCGCAGCGACCTGCTCTCCACCAACGCCCTCCGTTTCCTCGGTCGTGACGGTATATAAAGACGGGGTAATCGTATACACTCGGCTGGTGAAGACGGTTATTGATCTCGATGATGACCTGCTCGAACGAGCCCGCCGTGAACTGGGCACCAAGAGCAAGAAGGACACCATTCACGCTGCGCTCCGGATGGTTGCCGAGCGCAGTGAGCGGATTGAGGCGATCCGGGAGTTGCTCTCCATCGATCGGGACTGGACCGGCTTGCTGGAGGATGACAAGACACCCGGCGACAAGTGGGACGCGGCGTGACCCCTCCGCCCGGCCTGTACCTGATCGACACCTCGGCCTGGGGTCGCCTTCGTCAGCCGATCGTCGGAAAGCGGATCCTGGCGCTGCTCGAGGAGAGGCTGGCCGCGACCTGCCTTCCGTTGGACCTGGAGGACGGGCGTAGCGCCCGCGACTTCAGGAACGCGATGACGGTACGTGCCCGGCGCGCGGAGCTGATGATCGACCTTCCGATCACCACGGCCGTGGCGACGAGAGCGCGAGACCTGCAACTCGCGTTGACCGCCCAGGGACACCACCGGGCAGCGAGTCCGGTGGATCTCATGGTAGCGGCCTCTGCCGCTGAGTACGGGGCCACCGTTCTCCACTACGACCGGGATTTCGACTTGTTGGCGGAGGTCGGTGGACCCCGGTCCGAGTGGGTGTCGCCACCGGGAACCCTTTCCTGAGAGCGTGCGAGGTGGCTCGCCCGTTGGGAATCGAGTCCCACCGGCGGCGTCGAACGCCTTCGGCTGCCGTGCGGCTCGTGTCGCTGCGGCAACGAGTGGCCTGAGCGGGCAGGATGGCGGCATGGCCGAGCCGCACGACCTGACGGCGCTGGAACAGGCCGCCGCGCTCGCCCGTGGCGAGCTGTCCAGCGTGGACCTCGTCGAGCACCACCTGCGGCGGGTCGACGCGCTCGGTGACACGGTCGGTGCCTTCGTCACCGTCACGGCGGAGTTGGCGCGCGAAGCCGCCCGCGCCGCCGACGCGACTCCGGTCGATCGGCGTGGGCCACTGCACGGGGTACCGACCGCGATAAAGGATCTGACCCTGACGGCGGGTGTCCGCACCACGTTCGGCTCGGCCGCCTTCGCGGACTTCGTAGCGCCCGTCGACGCCGACGTGGTGCGCTTCATGCGGGCCGCCGGGCTGGTCAGTCTCGGCAAGACCACCACCTCCGAGCTGGGCTGCTCGCTGTACTCCGAGACGCTTGTCGCTCCGCCGGCCCGCAACCCGTGGCAGCTGGCGTACACCGCCGGTGGTTCCAGCGGCGGCGCGGCCGCGGCCGTGGCGGCGGGCCTGGTGCCGGTGGCGCAGGGTTCGGACGGCGGCGGTTCGGTGCGGATCCCCGCGTCGCTGTGCGGCCTGATCGGCTACAAGCCCAGTCGCGGCCTGGTCTCCGGCGGTCCACTCGGCTTCGGCGCCTTCGGCCTGCCGACCAACGGGCCGCTCGGTCGGAGCGTCGCCGACGTGGCCGCGTTGCTGGACGTGCTGGCCGAACCGGTGCCCGGCGAGCCGTATCTGCCGCCGACCCCGCCGGCGGGCGGCTATCTCGCCGCCGCCCGGACCGCCGAGCCCGGCCCGCTACGGATCGGCCGGTTCACCACCCCGATGCTCGCCGACGAGCCGGTCCACCCGGACTGCGTCGCGGCGGTGGACCGGGCCGCCGCGCTGCTCGCCGCCGCCGGGCACGAGGTCGTCGAGGTGCCGGCGCCGCTCGGTCCGCAGGTCTGGCCGCTGTTCGAGATCGTCTGGTACGTCCTCGCGCTCGCCCCGGTGCCGCCGCAACGGGAATCCGAGCTGCTGCCGCTGACCCGCTTCCTGCGGGCCCGGGCCGCCGGGATCTCCGCCGGTACGCTCACCGCGACCCTCGGCGAGATCCAGGCCCAGGTACGCCTCGGTGCCCGCCGTACCGCCGGTTGCGACCTGCTGCTCTGTCCCACCCTGGCGGCCCCGCAGGCACCGCTCGGCTGGTTCAACCAGGGGCGCACCCCGGCGGAGGATTTCGACCGGCAGCGTCGCTTCTCGCCGTACTGTGCGGTCTTCAACGTCACCGGCCAACCGTCGGTTTCGCTGCCGGTCGGCGTGACCGCCGAGGGACTGCCGGTCGGCGTGCTGCTCACCGGCCGCTACGGCGACGACGCGAGGCTGATCGCCACCGCTGCGCAACTGGAGGCCTCCAGTGGCGGATGGGATCGGCACCCCGCAGTCTGGCGGAGCGTCGGCTCCGCTAACGTGAATGACAGCGGAGTCGGGAGGTCACCCCGGTGATCTGCCACCCGATCCGATCGAAGATCTCTCTTTCCGCCTGGGGGCGTTGGGATTGTCTGTAACCGACACGTTGCTGGTCTTCGTCGGCATCCCGGCAGCCATCGTGCTGGTGATCGCCGGCCTCGTCTACGCGGGCAGCCAGGGCGGTGGTGGCGGTGCCAAGCGTTACCGGCCGGGCCGGCCGTTCACCTTCACGCCGGTGTGGTTCCTCGGTCGCCCCGAGGAACTGGCCGACTCCGCGGGCACCGCGCTGTCGGCGGGGGCACAGGCGCCCGCGCTGACCAGCCGCACGCAGGAACAGGCCGGCGTCGAGGCGCCGGCCGCTGGAACCGGAGGCGCAAGTGACCGTTGGTGAGAGGCAGCACGCGGCCGGGACGGAGAACCCGCCCGACGTGCTCGACGGGCCGTTCTCGACCCGCCAGCTGCTGCGCATCGACGAGGCGCTGCGGGTGGCCGACCGGACGACCGGTCTGGTCTTCTCCGTCTTCGTCGGCGGCCTCGACGAGCCGGTCCGGGAACACGCCGAGCGGCTGCACCGGCAGCTCGCCGAGCCCGACCGGTCGGTGCTGATCGCGATCTCACCGAACCAGCGTCAGCTGGAGATCGTCACCGGCCGGTACGCCCGCAAGCGCGTCCCGGACACGTACGCCAAGATCGCCGCCCTGTCGATGGTGGCCGCGTTCGGCGGCGGTGATCTCGCCGGCGGCATCATCCAGGGCCTCGACCAGCTCTCCCGCTACGCCGGCAAGGGCTGACCACTGCCGTACGCGCGAGCCCGGTCCCCGCGGGGACCGGGCTCGCGTCGTGAACGTCTCAGCGGGGCCAGGCGGCAGGGTCCAGCCGCATCGGCCACGGTTCGGTCACCTCGACCGGATCGTCCGGCCCGACCGTGCCGAGAAGGTTGTAGTGGACACCCTTGACCAACTCGTAGCGGTACACCACGGGGCCGAAATCACCGCGTTCGACCCGCCAGTAGAACGGGATGCCCGCCTCGGCGTAGAGCGCGGGTTTGGTGAACCGGTCGTGGCGCCGGCTGCTGGGCGACTCGATCTCCACGACGAGTGCGACGTGTGCCGGATCCGCCCACATGCCGTCAGGCGGCGCGCCCGGCTTGAGGACCGTGATATCCGGAATCAGGTTGCCGCCCGGGGCGCGGACTCCGGCCTCGCGAATGATCATCCACTCCGTTGGTGCCGACGCACGGATAGCCGACCGGATCTCGTCCGCCAGCCAGTGGTGTCCATAGCCGGCTGGTGGGGTCACGTGCAGGCTCCCGTCGATGATCTCGTAGCGATTTCCGTCGTCCGGCAGATCGGCGAGATCCTGCTCCCGCCAGCCGCGTTCCGGTGGGCGCCACTCGTACGTCGGTTGTGCCATCACGTCCACCTCCCTAGGCCACGATAACGGCCCGGGAGCATCGTGTGCTCACGACGCTCCCGGGCCGGTGGAACGCGGTCAGGCCGTTCGGGCGTCCCGGGCCTGGGCGGCGAGCGCGCGGACCACGCCGTCGCGGCCCTCGGCGACCAGCCGCCGCAACGGCCCAGGGTGACCCTCCTGTGCCAGCCAGGCGTCGGTGGCCTCGACAGTGTCGTCCTGCACCAGATACGCCGGGTACATGAGCATGGCGAACTCCTGCGCCGGCTCGCTGTCCCGGGTCGCCCAGACCTGCCCGACCGTGGCGAAGAACCGGTCGCGGTACGGCGTGATCAGCTCCACCTGGGTGGGGTGGCTGAAGCCCTGCAACAGCGCCCGGTGCCGCCAGTTCGGCAGCGCCTCGGGGCCGGTCAGCTGCGCCCAGACGGCGGCCTTGTTCGCCTCGGTCGGCACCAGTGCGTGCGCGTACGCGGCCTCCCGCTCACCGCTCGAGGTCTTGTCCCGGGACAGCTCCGTCTCGATCTCCGACGTTCCGGCCACGCCGTTGGCCACCAGCGCCTGCAACACGCTCCACCGCAGCTCGGTGTCGATGGTCAGCCCCGGGGTCACCTGGGTGCCCTCCAACCAGCCGCGCAGCACGGCCAGGTCCTCGCCGGAGCGGGCCGCGGAGACGTACGCCCGGGCCCAGGCCAGCTGGAAACCGCTGCCCGGCTCGGCTGCCGCGAGCGCGGTCCTCGCGGTACGGGCCAGGTCCGCCCAGCCGGTCGGGGCCCAGGCCGGGTCGGCGTAGAAGGTGAGCGCGCTGCTGACCTGGCGCAGCGTCGCGGTGACCAGGTTGATGTCCGTCTCAGCCGGTAGCCCGGCCAGCACCAGGGCGACGTAGTCGCGGGTGGCCAACTCGGCGTCGCGGGTCATGTCCCAGGCGGCGGTCCAACAAAGCGCCCGCGCCAGCGACGAGTCGAGACCGGCGATGTGCTGGACCACCGTCGCCATGGACCGCTCGTCCAGCCGCAGCTTGGTGTAGCTGAGGTCGTCGTCGTTGAGCAGCAGCACGTCGGCCGCGGGCACGCCGGTGAGGTCGGTGAGTTCGGTCAGCTCGCCGTCGACGTCGACCTCGTACCGCTCGCGGCGCACCAACCGACCGTCGGCGAGGTCGTACAGCCCCACCCCGATCCGGTGGGTACGCAGGGTCGGGTAGCCCTCCGGCGCCTCCTGACGGACCGCCACCCGCTGGTACGTGCCGTCCGCGTCGATGGTCAGCTCCGGGCGCAGCGTGTTGACCTGGGCGGTCTCCAGCCACTGGGAGGCGAAGGTGGTCAACTTGCGACCGGAGGCGGTCTCCAGCTCGGACAGCAGGTCGTCGAAGGTGGCGTTGCCCCAGGCATGCCGGTCGAAGTAGGCGCGCAGACCGGCCAGGAAGGACTCCTCGCCCACGTAGGCGACCAGCTGCTTGAGCACGCTGGCGCCCTTGGCGTACGTGATGCCGTCGAAGTTGACCTCGACGGCCTCCAGGTCGGGCATCTCGCAGTAGACCGGGTGGGTGGAGGAGAGCTGGTCCTGCCGGTAGCCCCAGTTCTTCCGGATGGACAGGAAGGTCGTCCACGCCTCGGTGAACCGGGTGGCGTGCGTGTTGCACCAGTGGCTGGCCCACTCGGCGAACGACTCGTTCAGCCACAGGTCGTTCCACCAGCGCATGGTGACCAGGTTGCCGAACCACATGTGCGCCAGCTCGTGCAGGACGGTGTTGGCCCGCTGCTCGTACTCGAAGTCGGTGACCTGCGAGCGGAACAGGTAGTGCGACTCGGCGTGGGTCACGCAGCCGAAGTTCTCCATCGCCCCGGCGTTGAAGTCCGGCACCCAGAGCTGGTCGTACTTGGGCAGCGGGTAGCGCACCCCGAACTGCTCGTGGAAGAAGTCGAAGCCCTGCGTGGTGACCAGGTTGAGGTCGTCGGCGTCCAGGTACTGCGCCATGCTCGCGCGACAGAAGTAGCCCAGGTCGATGCCGTCGTGGGTGTGCCTGACCTCGTGGTACGGCCCGGCGCACAGCGCGGTGATGTAGGTGCTCATCCGGGCGGAGGTGGCGAAGTGCACCGTCTTGTGGCCCTCGCCGGCCGCCTCCTCCCGCTCCACCGGCATGTTGGAGACCACCTTCCAGTGCTCCGGAACGGTGGCGTGCCAGGTGTAGACGCTCTTCAGATCGGGCTGGTCGAAGCAGGCGAAGACCCGCTGCGCGTCGGCCGTCTCGAACTGGCTGTAGAGGTAGGTCTCACCGTCGACCGGGTCGACGGTCCGGTGCAGCCCCTGCCCGGAGTTGGAGAACGCGAAGTCGGCGTCGACGACGAGCGTGTTCTCGCTGGCCAGCCCGGTCAGCGTGAGGCCCTTCTCGGCAGTGAAGTCGGCCAGGTCGACCGGGGTGCCGTTGAGCGTCGCCGAGCGTACCGAGTCGGCCGCCACCTCGATGAACGTGCTGGCTCCCGGCTCGGCGCAGCGGAACCGCACCTCGGTGGTCGACCGGAAGGTACGACCGTCGGCGGCGTGAACAGCGCTGGACAGATCCAGACTGATGTCGTACCCGGTCACGTCGAGCAGGCGGGCCCGCTCGGTCGCCTCGACCTGTGTCAGGTTGCGCACTCCCGGCACTGTTCGTCTCCATCCCACTCTCGCCGTCCGTCACGGCCGCACGGTCCGTCGACCGCTCGTGACGGCCGGTCCGGGCCTGAGTCTTCCATGTACGGGTATGCGGTGGTGGTTGAGGTCACGGGTCGATCCTCGCGGGATTGCGCATGGTCGAGGAAAGATCGGAGGTACGCCGGTGAGTCGGCGTCACCATCGCGAAGGGATCTCGTCGTGAACGAGCGCGCCAGCGTAGACATGTGGTTCGACCCGATCTGTCCGTGGGCGTGGCTCACGTCCAGGTGGCTGCTGGAGGTGGAGCGGGTCCGCCCCGTCGACGTCCGCTTCCACGTGATGAGCCTGTCGGTGCTCAACGAGGGTCGGGAACTGCCCGACGACTACCAGGAGCTGATGCGCAACGGGTGGGGACCGGTGCGGGTCTGCGTCGCCGTGCAGCAGCGCCACGGCGCCGACGCCGTACGGGCGCTCTACACGGCCCTGGGTACGCGGATCCATCTCGGCAAGGAGCCGCTCGGACCGGACCTGTACGTCGCCGCCCTGACCGACGCCGGACTCGACCCGGCGCTGGCCGAGGCGGCCGGCGACAGCGACCTCGACCCGCCGCTGCGGGCCAGCCACGAGGCCGGTATGCGGCCGGTCGGCACCGACGTCGGCACCCCGGTCATCCACGCCCCCGGCCCCGACGGTCGGCAGGTCGCCTTCTTCGGGCCGGTGGTCACCCCGGCGCCCAAGGCCGAGGCCGCGGGTCGGCTCTGGGACGGTGTCCTGCTGGTCGCCGGTACCCCCGGCTTCTTCGAGCTCAAGCGCAGCCGCGACCTCGACCCCATCTTCGACTGAGCCCTACCCGAGCCGCACGTCGCCGACGCACCGGTTCCGGCAGGCAGTAGTCCTGACGCCGCCGGTCCGAGGCCCGGCAGCCACACCGCTGCCGGGCCCGGCGTCACCGGTGCGGTCGCGGACTCGTTTGTCCGGATGTCCGCAGCCCACCGCTCGTGGAGGTGCCTGGTGGCCAAACATCGTGCTCCGATCGGCGACCGCTGGAGTCGGGAGGAGGGCGGCGGCGGTGGGGGTGTGCTCGGGCCGGCGGCGGGCCGGACCGCGCCGACCTCGGGGAACGGCCGGGCCGGCGGGTGGTCCGCTCCCCGGCAGGATCGCAGCCCGAACGCGGCCGGCGGGTTCGGGCGCGACGGCGCGGTGGGCGTCGCCTCGGTTCCCGCCACCTCGCGGTTGACCCCGCCCGGTCGCGACATCCGCAACCAGGGACCACGACCGGCCCCGACGCGTCGTCCCGCCGTGGTGCCGGCGCCGACCGGCCGGCACCGACGCTCGGCGGAGGCGGAGTGCTGACGACGGACCTCGCCACACCTGAAGCCTCGGGCCGGTGACCCGGCTTTCATCTGGTGGGCTCGGGGCGGGTCCGGCGGCGGCACCCGACGCGCCGCCGGTAGCGTCAACGGTCATGACGGTCGTGCACCCGATCTCCCGCGCCTGGATCACCACCGGTGGTACCGGCGCCCAGAACTACGACGAGTTCGCCGACGACGCGGAGATCACCGCGATCATCGAGGCGAATCCGCACAGCGCCCTCGGCATCGAGATGCCCCACAAGGCGCCGGAGAGCCTCGGCAGGTCCTTCGCCGACGCCCTGCCGGACGCGGTGAGCCGGCTCGCGGAGGCGAAGGCCGACGGCAGCTACACCCCGGCCGAACAGGTGGTGGTGCTGTACCGGATCAGCGCGCCGGGCGAGGAGCCGGCCTACGGGCTGTTCGCCATGGTCGACACCGACCAGATCTCCACCCGGGCCGACGAGCCCGGCCTGGTCATCCGCAACGAGGACGTCTTCATCGCGAAGGTGCGCGAACGGGTCGCGCTGGCCGAGGCGTTGGGGCACCTGCTCTCGCCCGTACTGCTGCTGCAGACCGGCCGCGGCGACGAGCTGCACGCCGCCCTCGCGGCGGCCACCGACACCGCCGGGGCGCCCGCCGCCACCGACACCGACCAGGCCGGACGTACCCACGCCATCTGGTTGGTCGGTCCCGGCGCGCAGCAGGACGAGCTGACCGCCCTGGCCGGTGGTGGCGAGTTGGTCGTCGCCGACGGCAACCACCGCAGCCTGGCCGCGCAGACCGGCGGGATGCCCCGGTTCCTGGCGGTCGTCACCACCCCGGCGTCGGTTGCCATCCAGCCGTACAACCGCCTGGTCAGCGAGCTGACCACCACGCACGAGGAGCTGCTGGAGCGGTTGACCGCAGCCGGGGCGCGGATCACCCCGGTCGACGGCCCGGCCGAGGTCCCCACCACCGGCGGCACCGTCGTGCTCCAGCTTCCCGATCAGGCGTACGCGGTGACGCTGCCGCACACCGGCGACGGTCGTCTGGAGAACCTCGACCACGCCCTGGTCGAGCGGCTGCTGTTGCGCGACGCCCTCGGTCTGGATCCGGGCGACAAGCGGATCACCTACGTCGGCGGTGACTACCCGGCGAGCTGGCTCACCGGTGAGGTGCGGTCCGGTCGGGCCGAACTGGCCATCCTCATCGCGCCGGTGACCGTCGACGACTTCGTCGCGGTGAACCTGGCCCGGGAGAAGATGCCCCGCAAGAGCACCTGGTTCACCCCGAAGGCGCGCGGCGGCCTGGTGGTCGCCGAACTGGCCTGATCCGGTGCCCGTCCCACGGGGCACCGCCCCGGCGCCGCCTCGTGGGACGGGCCTGACAGACTGCCCGGTATGCGCGTCTACCTGGGATCCGATCACGCCGGTTTCGAGTTGAAGGTGCACCTGGCCAACCACCTCGCCAAGCAGGGGTACGAGGTGGTCGACATCGGCCCGCAAGCCTACGACCCGGAGGACGACTACCCGGCCTTCTGCCTGCACGCCGGCACCCGCGTGGTGGCCGACCCGGGCAGCCTGGGTGTGGTCATCGGTGGCTCGGGCAACGGCGAGCAGATCGCCTCGAACAAGGTGGTGGGGGTGCGGGCGGCGCTGGCGTGGAACGTCGAGACCGCCCAGCTGGGCCGGCAGCACAACGACGCCAACGTGGTCGCCGTCGGTGCCCGCCAGCACACCCTCGACGAGGCCACCGCCATCGTCGAGGCGTTCCTGACCACGTCCTTCTCGGGCAGTGACCGGCACGCTCGGCGCATCGCCCAGGTCGCCGAGTACGAGCGCAGCCGGCAGCTGCCCGACCTGCCCTGATCCGCGACCTTTCGGACCGTCGCTCCTGATCCGGGGTCGGGGACACCCGAACCCGGATCGGGACGGGTCAGCGGCGGGGCAGTTCCTCGCGCGGGGTCCAGTTACGGCGGACGATGACGACCCGGTCCGCCGCGGCGGCGAGATCATCGTCGGTGGGCCGGGCGGCGTCCCGCGCCCGCATCGCCGCGGTCACGCTGACCTGTGACGAACCAGAACCGACGAGACCGCGCAGCCCTCGCTCGCCTTCCTCGGAAGCGCCGTTGCGTCGCCCACGCGACGTCTCACCACCGTCGTGCACCCCCGCCGTGCTGGCCGCCGCACCACCGTCGACTCCACCGCCGGTGCTGCCGTGCTGCCGGTGCCGCCGTCGCCGCCGTTCCCCGCCATCCGCCACCCCCCGACCGTACCCCCATCGCCGGCCGCTGCCCCGCTTCGCCGATCATGCAGTTGTGGCAGTGACAGAGGGTCAGAAAGACCTCATATCCCCGACCACTGCCGCATGATCGGCGGCGGGCGGTTACGGGTCAGAAGATCTCCATGGCGGAGGGCGCCCGGTGCCAGGTGAAGGCGGGACCGGCGGCGGTGAGCGCGCCGGGGCGTAGTTCGCGGAGCCGACCGGCGTCGGCCAGCGCGGTCGGGTTCACGCCGCCGAGGTACAGCTCGCCGAGGCAGCGTACGTCGCAGGCCAGGTCGGCCGGTCCGGTCGCCGGTGTGCAGGTCGCCTCGGCCGGCCCGCCGCGCAGCCGCCACCGACCGGTGTTCTCCGGCAGCAGGTCGTCGGTCACCTCGACGACCACGTCGACGTCGGTGGCGTAGCGCCGGGCGGCGAGCGCGGCCGGCACGTCCACCACCCGTACCCACAGCGCGTCGACGAGCCGGCAGTTGAGCCGGCGCGGTTCGTCGAGCAGTCGCAGCAGCGGCTCGTCCACCGCTGCCCGCATCCACGCCAGCCGTCGGGTCAGGTCGAGCGAGAGCAGCATCCGCCAGATCGCCAGGTACCCCGCCGGGGTGCTCGCCACCACCTCGTCGACCGTGGTGAGACTGTTCGGGCCGCCGTCGTCCCACTCGGCCTTGGTGCGGAACAGCCCGTAGCCGTCGACACCGTCGGGTCCCTCGTGCAGCACCACCCGCCGCTCGGTGGCGCCACCGCGGTGCGCCTGCGGGTCGACAAGCACGTACCGCCACCACCGGTCGTCGCGCGCCGACCAGCCGGGGCGATCGGCGCGTACGCGCTCGTACACCCGGGCCAGGTCGGCCTGGCGGTCGGTCGGCCGGTCCAGGCGCAGCCGGCCCTCACCCGGCGTCGGTGCCGGTAGCCGCAGTTCGGCGGTCTCGCCGGAGACGTGGTACCGCTGGGAGGCCAGGCCGTAGCCGAAGCGCGGATAGATCCGACCCTCGCTGGCCCAGAGCACCGCGACCGGCTCCCGGCGACTGTCGTAGATCTGACGCAGTTGGTGATGCATCATCGCGGTGAGCAGGCCCCGCCGACGGTGGGTGGGCGCGACCCCGACCATGCTCACGTGTGCGGCGGCCAGGTCACCACCGGGCACGCCGAGCTTCCGGGTGAACGCGATGGCGGTGGCGACCAGGTCGGACCCGTCGCGGATCTGCAGGGCGCGTTCCGCTTCGAAGATCGGACGTTCGACTTCCTGGGCCTCGCTGTCGACCGGGTGGTGGAACAGGGAACCGAGGAACCCGTTCATCTCGTCGAAGTCGGCGTTGGTGGTCTCGATCGGCAGAGTGGAGGTGGTCACCGCTCGTGTCTAGCCGATCGGTGTGGGTACGGCGACCGATTTGCGGGCTGGCTACCCTCGAAGTCTCCAGCGGCGTCCGGGGGCGCCGTCGGTGAAGGGGAGGGAACGACATGGCCGAGCAGACGCAACCGTGGGCGGAGCGGACCGTCGAGGTGCCACCGCAGCCCGGTGGCGGGGTGCCGCCGCAGCGCGACCCGTACCGCCGGGGTGTGGCCCAGGTCGGCGCCCGCGCGCCGCGTACCGAGCCGTTCCCGACGGTGGAGCATGCGCCGACCGGCACCGGCTGGCCGGGCGAACCGGTGCCGCGCCAGCCGTTGAGCTGGCACGTGGCCCGACTCAAGCGTGGCGGCGAGTGGAGCTTCGCCGGGGCCCTGTTCGCGTTCGTCTGCTGGGGGATCTGGGCGATCTCCGGCGGTGGCGACCTCGTCGGGCCGATCGTGATCTTCGTGTTGAGCCTGCTGGTGGCGGCCGGGTTGTTCACTTTGGCCCGGCTGCTCGGCCGGGTGGTGCTGGAGCGGCAGTTGGGTCGGGTACGACGCACCGCCCGGGGCGCGCACCTGGTCACGGCGGTCTTCCTGGCCGGCCTCGGTGTCGCGTTCCTGCAACAGACCCAGTGGATCATGGACGCCTGGAACTGGCTGACCAACTAGACCCTGTCCGGCGGCGGGACACCCGTGTGAGGTTCCCGGCCGCCGGGCGGGCCGGTCCGTCGGCCGGCCCGCCCGGGAGGTGGCCGCGACACCGCGACCGAGGTCGTCACTCCACCAGGACGGCGGCCTGCTTACCCAGCCCGGCGCGATTCATCCCCGCCGGTGGGTACTCCGGCAGCCCCCGTCCGGGCCGCAACGGCCGGTGAGCTCCCGGCCATCGCATCAACCGAGCGCCCGCCGGGCGGCTTCGCCCATCGGGTCGTCCCGGGTGGGCAGCTGCCGTACGGCGGTGGCCACCTCCTCGTGAAAGACGTCGTACAGCCGGCGTAGCTCCTTCGCCGGATGATCGTGGTCGTCGACCCGCAGGTCCCACAGCGGATACGGCTGCTCGCCGATCACCATGACGGTCGCCGAGCGCGCCCCGTGCCGGTCACCGCCGGCGTTCTCACCCAGTTCGATCGCGAGCAGCAGCCGTTCGGCCAGGTCGAGATCCTCGCCGCCTTGGTACGCCCGCACGATCTCGTCGAGAGGCTCGGCGCCCACCAGCCGGTTGCCCTGCACCGCATGGCCGGTGCCGGTGCGATGGCCCGACCAGTCCAGAGTGCGGGAGCCGGTGAAGGCGTACGAGCGTCCGTCCCGGTCGACCATGCCAACCTGCCGTACGTCCCGACCCGGGTCGCGGTCGAGCAGCTCGGTCACCACGTCCTCCGGCGTACGGCCGTCGCCGAGCAGCGGCAGACCGTCGTAGGCGAGGAACGGGTTGGGCAGCGCCTGGGTGGCCACGGCGCCGTGGGGATGGACGTGCGCCACCAGCTTGCCGACACCCGGCTTCGCGGTCAGCGCCGCCACGCCCAACTGCCCGGTACGCCCACAGCGGGCGACGATCGAGAAGGTCACCGCCGCCGCGTACCCGGCAGCACACCGGGCATGCCGCCCATCCGGAGGCGCTGGTTGTGTCA
This sequence comes from Micromonospora palythoicola, assembly GCF_036689795.1. NCBI lineage: Bacteria > Bacillati > Actinomycetota > Actinomycetes > Micromonosporales > Micromonosporaceae > Micromonospora > Micromonospora palythoicola. The sequence goes on from NZ_JBAGKI010000040.1 coordinate 37,660, forward strand.
GCCGCGTGCTGGCCAAGATATCGTGTTCGACATTATATTGGCCCGATGAGTTCCGGGGCGATGACCGAACCGACCTTCTTCGTCCTCACCGCGCTGCTCGACGGCCCGCGTCACGGCTACGGCATCGTCGCCGACGTGACGGAGCTGTCCCAGGGCCGGGTGCGGCTGAAGATCGGGTCACTGTACGGAGCGCTGGACCGGCTCGTCGGTGGCGGCCTGATCGAGCTGGACCGCGAGGAGGCCTGGCAGGGCCGGCTGCGCCGGTACTACCGGCTGACCGAACGGGGACGCCACGCCCTCGACGCGGAGGCCCGACGGCTGGCCGCCAACGCCCGGCTCGCCTCGATCCGGTTGCGCCGGCAGAACCCGATCGAGGGGACGTCCGCATGAGCCGGCTGGAGGAGCGCTACCGCCGGGTGCTGCGGCTGCTGCCCGCCGGATACCGGCGGCAGTGGGAGGACGACATGGTCGCCGCCTTCCTGGAAACCATGCAGACCGGCGACGCCGAGACCGATGAGTACCTCGCGGACCACGGCCGCCCGAGCGCGGCGGAGCTGGCCAGCGTCCTGTCGCTCGCCGTCCGGTTACGGATCGGCGGGCCCGACGCGCCACCGCGACCGTACGCGTGGGGGCAGGCGGTCCGCCTGGCGGTGCTGGCCGGAGTGCTGACCCAGGCGACCATGGCCACCGTCGGTCTCGCCGTCACGCTGTGGCTCACCGGCGCGCTGAGCTGGTTGCCCGTCCCCACGTCCGAATGGGCTCCCGTGCCGTACCGCAGCACGTGGCAGGCCACCTTGCACGTCGCCGGGTACGCCTGGCTGCCGGCCTTCCTCGCCCTGGTCCTCGGGCACCGGCGGGTGGCCCAGGCCGTCGCACTGATCGCCATCGTGCCGCAGGCCGTCACCGTCGCCGTCGAGCAGGCCAGCGGCCCCGCCCCGCTGACCGTGGCGGCGTGGTTGATGCTGCTCATCGAACTTCTCCTGCTGGTCGCGATGTCGGCCGTGCACCGCGACAGCGCACCGGCGGCACGACGACGCTGGCTGCTCGCTCTACCGGTGGGCATCCTGGCGGTTCCCGTACCGCTGTTCGTCGCCCAGGCGAGCATGCCGGCGCTGCGGCTGCTGGACTGGCCGGGCCTGTGCTGCGTGCTGGTCGTCGTCGCGATCGCGGTCCACCTGGGCGTACGGGCATTCCGCCCACCGTCTCGCACCCTGCCCTGGTCGCTGGCACTCGTCATACTCGCCGCGACCGCACTCGTCCAGCGCACCGCGACCCTGCCCGACCTCGTCGGTCAGACACAGCGCACGGCGCTCCTGACGATCGCCGCCGCGCAGGTCGTCGCCGTCCTGGCGGTCGGTGTGCCGCTGGCCGTCCTGGCCTTCCGGGTGCTGCGCCAACTGCCGCCGGTGTCGGCTGCCACGCACCCACAGCACACCGCTGACTGATCGAAGCCGGTACACGCGTCGCGCCTCAGGCGTTGAGGTACGCCAGCACGGCCAGCACCCGGCGGTTGTGGTCGTCGGAGGGCGGCATGTCCAGCTTGGTGAGGATGTTGTTGATGTGCTTGCTCACCGCCTTCTCGGTGATGCGGAGCTTGGCGGCGATCGCCGCGTTGGAGCGCCCCTCGGCCATCTCGCCGAGCACCTCCCGTTCGCGGATCGTGAGAACCGCCAACGGCTCGCGGCGGGCGAGCAGCTGCGAGATCACCTCGGGGTCCATGGCGCTGCCGCCCGCGGCGACGCGGCGGACGGCGTCGACGAACTCGCCGACGTTGGAGACCCGGTCCTTGAGCAGGTAGCCGACGCCGCCCTGGGGGGTGCTGAGCAGTTCCCGGGCGTACAGCGGCTCGACGTGCTGGGAGAGCACGAGGATCGGCAGCCCGGGTATCCGGGTGCGGGCCGCGATCGCGGCCTGCAGGCCCTCGTCGGTGAACGTCGGTGGGAGGCGGACGTCGACCACCGCCACCTCGGGCTTGTGGGTCACCAGGGCGGGTAGCAGGGCCGGGCCGTTGTCGACGGACGCGACGACGTCGAAGTCGAAGGCCTGCAGGATCCGGGTCAGTCCGTCGCGAAGGAGTGCGTGGTCCTCGGCGATGACAGCGCGCACGGCAGCTCCATGGTGACGACGGTGGGCCCGCCGGGCGGGCTCGACAGCGCCATCGTGCCATCGAAGGCGGCGAGGCGACGCTCGATACCGCGCAGGCCGGTGCCGGCGGTGGGGTCGGCGCCGCCGGCACCGTCGTCGGTCACCACCATCGTCAGCCGTTCCCCGGCGTGGCGCAGCGACACCCACGCGTGCTGCGCGTGACTGTGCCGGACCACGTTCGTCAACGTCTCGGCCAGGGCGAAGTACGCCGCCGACTCGACCGGAGTGTCGAGCCGGCCGGGAAGCTCGGCGTCGACCGCGACCGGCACGGGCAGGCTGAGCGCCAGCGCCCGCACCGCACCCTCCAGACCACGCTCCGCCAGTACGGGTGGGTGGATGCCGCGTACCAGGTGCCGCAGCTCGACGAGTGCCGTGCCGCTCGACTCGCGCGCCTCGGCGAGCAGCCCGTGCGCCGCGGCCGGATCCCGGTCGATCAGCTCGTCGGCGAGTCCGATCATCATGCCCAGCGAGACCAGTCGGGCCTGGACGCCGTCGTGCAGGTCGCGTTCGATGCGACGCAGCTCGGCGGCCTGAGCGTCCACCGTGTCGGCGCGGGTCACGGTCAGCTGGGTGACCCGCAGCCGGAGTTCGGCGGCCCTGGTCGGCGCGAGGAGGAGCCGGTCGAAGAAGGCGTCGACGCGCCGCAACCACGGCGCCGACCACAGGCCGACGGCCAGGATCGCCGCACCCTGCGGGACGCAGAGCAGCGCCTCGCCCACGGTGTCGACCGACCAGACGGTGCCGTAGCCGTACCAGTCGGTGCCGAGCCAGATCCACACCGGTGTGAGCGTCAGCCCCGCCAGCCCGTACAACGGTACGGCCAGCGTGATCGTGCCGAGGACGATGCCGACGAGGGCGCCCGGCACCAGCCAGGCCAGATCCCGCCAGGTGGCCGGGTCGGTGACGACCCACCGGAAACGACGCCACCCGCCGGGCACGCTCCGCTGCGGCGGCGGCTGGTACGGGCGCGCCACCGGCACGCCGGCCCGGGCGGCCAGCCGCCGCTCAAGATCGGTGCGTCTCCTGACCAGCCTCGTCGTCCAGGGCACCAGCGCCATGCCGAGGAAGGGCACCGGCACCAGCACCAACGCGACGACCGACAGGACGAGCAGCGGGACGTTCGTGAGCGACAGACCGATCGCGGCCAACCCGGCGCCCACCGACCGCAGCCCTCGGCGGACCCACGGGGCCATCCGTTCACCAGCTCCGGCCACGTCCACAGGTCACATTCTGCCCACGGCGGCCGCCGTTCGTCGGTGGTGCCAGCACCCCCACGACAGCGGGAGACAGCGCTCCTGACGGCGCGGACCGGGGACGGTTCGCTGGAGTCATGACGACCACGACGACCGGCAGCGACTTCGCCGCGCTCGCCCGCCGGATCACCGCAGCGGGACTGATGCGGCGCCGGCCCGCCTATTACCTCGTCCGCCTGGGGACCGTCGCGCTCATGTACGTCGGCGGATGGACGGCGTTCCTCGTCATCGGCTCCTCCTGGTGGCAGATGCTCACGGCGGTCTTCCTCGCCGTCACGTTCGCCCAGGTGGCCCTCGTGGCACACGACCTGGCACACCGTCAGGTCTTCCGCACCAGGCGACCCAGCGAACTCGCCGGGCTGCTCGCCGGGAACCTCGGCGTCGGCATGAGCTACGGCTGGTGGATGGACAAGCACACCCGCCACCACAACAACCCCAACCACGACGACCTCGACCCGGACGTGGCCCCCGAGGTGCTGGTCTGGGCCGCCGAGACGGCGGCCGGCCGGCGGGGCCTGAAAGGCTTCATCACCCGACACCAGGCCGCGCTGTTCTTCCCGCTGTTGACGCTGCTGGCGGTCAGCCTCAAGGTGTCCAGCGTCAAGGCCCTGCGCGACGGCACGGTGCGGCGCCGAGGCGTGGAGAGCGCCCTGCTGGTGCTGCACGCCGTCGGCTACCTCACAGCTCTGCTGGTGGTCCTCACACCACTTCAGGCCGTCGCCTTCCTGCTGCTGCACCAGGCCCTGTTCGGTGTCTACCTGGGCCTGACGTTCGCCCCCAACCACAAGGGCATGCCGCACCCGACCGGCACCGAGGACTTCCTGCGCAAGCAGGTGCTGACCTCCCGCAACGTGCGCGGCAACTGGCTCACCGACGTGGCGCTCGGCGGCCTGAACCACCAGATCGAACACCACCTGTTCCCCGGCATGCCCACCCCCAACCTGCGCCGGGCCCAGCCCATCGTGCAGGCGTACTGCGCCGAGATCGGCGTCGCCTACGAACAGACCGGTCTCCTCGACTCCTACCGTCAGGCGCTACGACACCTGCACGAGGTCGGCGCCCCCGCCCGCGCGGAACACGCCGCACGGCGTGCCTCGGCGCGGCGTGGATAATCCCCACCGTCCTCCGCGAGGCCGGTCACGAGGACACCAGATCGTGGTCTTCCCCGGTGCCGACCACAACATCCGGGTCCGTGCCGCCCGCGCCCCCGGCTTCGACGAACTGATCGTCACCTGGTTACAGCGCCGGCTCTGCTTCCGGCGACGGCGCCGGCTCCGCCGTTGGTGTCGTTGCGGCTCTGTCGTTGTCGTCGTTGCCGGCGGCTGTCACTCCGCCAGGTAGCCGGTGGCGGGGTCGATCTCGGCGAGGAACTCGCGGATCGCCGTCTCCATCTCGGCCAGGCTCATTACCGAGCCGTCGGAGCCGGACAGCCCGAAACCGTACTCGTGCGGCCCGCTGAGCCAGTCGAAGTCGTACGTGCCGGGCGGGTCCGCCCGGGCCCACACCCGGAAGTCCTGCCCGTCGACCGTCACCAGGATCGGATCACTCTGCTCCTGGTCGGGCCGCAGCCACTCGGGCTGCGAACCCGGCTCCGGTGCACCGGACATGGCCACTCCAGAAGCTCGTGGACGGTCGGGATCAGCGACCGCCCGCCAACTGTTCGACCTGGGCGAAGCTGACGACGCGGTCACACTCATCATCGGTCAGCTTGTTGATCAGGGCCTTGCCGGCCTGCGCCTGCCTGGTGGTGGGCAGCGCACCGGCAACCAGGTCCGGCAGCGTCAGCTCATAGCCCACCCGGGCCCTGGCCGAACAACGATGACGGGTACGCGTCACCGCGCTCGCCACCCGCAAGGCATGCTCGTTGCCGGGCGGCACGTGCCGACGGTCCACCTCCCGGGCACCGAAGCGCATCCGGTGATGGAACTCGCACGTCTCGCACGCGGCCGGCCCCTGGGTCAGTCGTGATCCGCACGTCGGACAGCTCAACCGGTCGAGCGCACCGTCGACGGTCCGCCAGTCGTAGGCCGCCGGATCTTCGGCCACCAGCCAGGCCAACTCGACCGCCTCGGCGGAATCGGGCTCGACCTCGAGATCGAGCAGAAGACGTTCCCACGCCCGACGGATCTCCGCCTCGATCTCCGCGACCACGCGAGCCAGCAGCGCGCTACGCCAGGCGCGGGAGTCACCGGTCGGCCGGTCGACAGTCACGGAGGCAATCGTGACAGCACCACGCGTACGGGGGCGCCGGTATTTCTCTGATCGCGGGACAGCGACAGTACGCCGCGTCTGCCACGCTGACGGCTGGCTGGCCCTTGCTGTTCCGGCTTGGGGCGGACAGGCGCAACAGGGGGACAGGACATGGCGGAGCACCCGGCCCCACCACGGTCGGTGCCGGCCGAGCCTCGCCTGGCGAATCCACACCGCCTCGCGGTGGGGCAGATGGTCGTGGTGGGTGCGGCAGCTGCCCTGTTTCTGAGAGGTTCTACCGACGGCGGGTGGCTCCTGTTCGTAATTTTCGTTGGGCTGCACGCCGTGCTGCTGGTCGGTGCGGTGACGCTGCTGTCGATCACCTACCTGCTCGGCACGCTGACCCGCCACGGTTCGCGGCTGACCGAAAGTCCCGGTGGCCGGTGCGGCTGGACCCTGCTCATCTGGGCCGGCGGAGCCGCACTGGTCGGCTACGGCCGGGGGAACCTTGGTCATCTGGGCTTCGACCCACACCGGCATTCCGAGGTCGGCCACTGGCTCCTGGGCTTGGGAGTGGCGCTCGTGGTGGGGGTCTTCAGCCGATCACGACCCATCCGAGCCGGCTCGGTCGCGCTGATCGCGCTGTTCGTCGTGGTCACCGCCGCCCTGCGGGCCGCCACCTGAACGAGCCGGACCGCAATCGCCTCGGCGACGGACCGCTGTCGGACCCTGCGCCTGTCATCCGGTCGCCCCGGTTGTCGGGCGGGCATGTCGCGGGAGATCGTTCGTCGCCAGGCGGTGGCCGGCCTGCTGTGGAATTGGTTGAGTTGGCGTGTTCCTCCGCCCCAGGCCACGCGAGCGCCTGAACTCGGAGCCCACTCGCCCCGCCCGGTACGATCGCGAACTCGCACGCACTGCGGGAAGCCCACGAGATCGACGTGCCGCCGCCCCGACAGTGCCCATGCTTGAGAGTAGGTCTCGTCAATGGCATGCCGAATCGGTGAGCTCGTGCTCAAGTGCCGCGACCTTGAGGTGCTGGCGCGGTTCTGGTGCGAGGTCCTCGACTTCGTGGAACTCGATCGTGAGGAGGAGGTCTACATCGAGATAGGACCGCGCGAAGGTTTCGGCGGCCCGCAGCCGACGATCTTCCTCATCCGCGACGACGAGCCGCAGAACGGACATGCCCGACTGCACATAGACGTCAACCCCACGGACCGCGATCAGGACGCCGAGCTCGAACGCCTCCTGGCCGCCGGGGCCGTACTGACCGACATCGGTCAGCCCGCGGATGCGTCCTGGCACGTCCTCGCCGATCCGGAAGGCAACGAGTTCTGCCTGCTCAGGCGCCGCCTCGACGCACTCTGACGGCCATCGTGCTCAAGCGGTCGTGCGGCCCGAAACGCCTGCGGGCAAAGGTCGGCCCGGAGGCGCTCGTACCCGCCACGCGCCACCGTCGCCGGCCTGCGGATGGCCCCTTCCCGCCTCCGGTTTGGAAGAAGATCGCGGATGGCTGATCCTGCCGCCGCGCCCCGTCAGACTGTCTGTTGTCGTCGGGCTTGCCGACATCGGCGGATGGCCTCGGCTGTACAGGGGGCTGCACGGCCGGGCGACGGGCCGGAGCGGAGTGACCCTAAGCTCACGCCCATGTCGGAGAGCATGCTGTGATCGACTTGGACGAGCAGGATCACCGGCAGGCGGAGACAGGCACCATCTCCGGCCGGCTCGTCGCCAGGCGGAAAATGGTCCTGCGTCTCGTCGCTGCATTCGTGGTCGGCGTTGTGCTCGGCGGCTTCGGTGTCAGCGAGCTGCGCGACTCGCGTGATCAGCGAGAGCGCAGCGCTGTGGTCGCACTCGTGGCCTTACCTCGATCGGCCGACTTCGGAGGCTCGTCCGCCCAGGGATCGATCCAACTGTCTGGGCAGTTGATGTTGATCAACGCCGGTCCCGCGCCGATCACGGTTCGGGGAGTTCAGGCAGAGAGGCCGGGCGCCGTGGTACGCGGCACGGGACAACCCCGGCTGTTACCCCCTGGCGGCACCGGTCAGCTCCTGGTCGAGCTGCGTTTCGAGTGCTCGATCGCCTTCCAGCCAGAGCCCTTGTCGCTACGGCTTTCGGTTGAGACGGAAGACGGGCAGGTCAGAGAGGTCACCCACCCCGTCGCTCTCGTAGGAAGCGACTGGGAGCGCGATGCACAGAGCATGTGCGACCCGCACCCCACCAGGGCGGGCTGACGCATACCGGCAACACCCGCACCGCAGCCTCTGGCAAGCACTCGCGAGCTGACGCAGCGGACGGGGCACGTGAGCATGCGGGCGGCGTTGATCTATCAACACTTGACCAGCGGCGGGACCGGGAGATCGCCTCGGCCGTGGACCGGCGGATCGCCCGGCAGACCCAAGGCAAAGGCGGCCGAAGCAGCTGATGGCCCGAAAGATCGAAGCGGGGGAATGGCCGGTCGACCCAGGATCGAGGGATGCGGCCTCCGACCTGGCCAGACGCAGTTGGAGCGGGCGACGGGAATCGAACCCGCACCGTCAGTTTGGAAGACTGAAGCTCTGCCATTGAGCTACGCCCGCGTGCACCCGGGAGGACCGGGTGCGCCCGACAGCCTACCCAATACCCGCCGCCACCGCGCGGCCGTATCCCGGTGTCGCGTCGCATCGATCCACGCAACATCCGGGATGTTGTCCTCTCGGGCCGTCCGGAGGCCGCAACATCGGGGAAACTGCACCCGCCCGCCGCCCGCCGCCCGCCGCCCGCCGCCCGCCGCCCGCCGCCCGGTTCGTCCTCGTTCGGCGCGTTGGGTGACGCCCCGGCATCCGGTTGTCGGAGGGACGGCATAGACTGCTCGTCGCCACGGGGTGTGGCGCAGCTTGGTAGCGCACTCGCTTTGGGAGCGAGGGGCCGTGGGTTCAAATCCCGCCACCCCGACTGCCGCAAGCACCAGACGGCGGCACCTGGACGACCGGCAGGCGGGGCAGGTCCGCCGCCGGCCCCGGGCGCTGCTGGTCCGGCGTGCCGGCTCGCCTACACTCGATGGGCCGAAAGTGCGCCCAGAATCAACCGAGATCCGTCAAGGAGTACGCCTGTGAAGAGCACCGTCGAGACTCTGAGCCCGACGCGCGTGCGGCTCGCCATCGAGGTGCCGTTCGTCGAGCTCGAGCCGAGCCTCAAGAAGGCGTACCGGGAGATCGGCCAGCAGATCCAGATCCCCGGCTTCCGCAAGGGGAAGGTGCCGCCGGCGATCATCGACCAGCGGGTCGGCCGGGGTGCCGTGCTCAACGAGGCGGTGCAGGAGGCGATCCCGCAGAACATCCTCGCCGCGGTGCGTGAGCACGACCTGAAGACTCTTGGCCGTCCCGAGGTCGACATCACCGAGTTCAACGACGGCGACTCGCTCAACTTCACCGCCGAGGTGGATGTCCGGCCGGAGATCACCGTGCCCGACCTGGCCTCGATCGAGGTCACCGTCGACGAGTTGCAGATCGACGACAGCGAGATCGACGAGCAGGTGAACGGCCTGCGTGAGCGGTTCGCCACCCTGAAGACCGTCGAGCGTGCCGCAGCCGAGGGCGACTACGTCCAGATCGACCTGCGGGCCACCGTCGACGGCGAGGAGGTGCCCGGCGGCTCGGCCAGCAACATCTCGCACGAGGTGGGCAGCAAGCAGCTCCTGCCGGGCCTGGACGAGGCGGTCGTCGGCCTCTCCGCCGGCGAGGACACCACCTTCACCACCCAGCTCGTGGGCGGCGACTTCGCCGGTCGTGACGCCGAGGTGCTGGTGACCGTGCGGACGGTCAAGGAGAAGGAGCTGCCGGAGCTGAACGACGAGTTCGCCCAGCTCGCCAGCGAGTTCGACACCATCGAGGAACTGCGGGCGGATCTGCGTGAGCGGGTCACCCGGGGCAAGCGGGTCGAGCAGATCTACGCCGCCCGCGACAAGGCTCTGGAGCAGCTCGTCGAGGCCGCCGCGGTGCCGGCTCCCGAAGGCGTGATCCGCGACGAGGTGGAGAGCCGCAAGGAGGCGATGGCCGACCAGCTGGAGCGCATCGGCGCCTCGATGGAGGACTACCTCGCCGCCGAGGAGAAGACCGAGGAGCAGATCGACGCCGAGCTGACCGACGCCGCCACCCAGGGCGTCAAGGTCCAGCTGCTGCTGGACACCCTCGCCGACGCCGAGGACGTGCAGGTCTCCGACGACGAGTTCGGTCACGAGATCGTCCACCGGGCCCAGCGTGCCGGCATGGCCCCCCAGCAGTACTACGACCAGCTCGTCCGCTCCGGCACCGCCGGCGCGGTCTACGGCGACGTCCGGCGGGGCAAGGCGTTGGCCTCGGTGATGGAGCGCATCACGATCAAGGACTCGGCCGGCAACGTGGTGACCATGGACGCGCTGCGTGAGGCGAGCGAGCAGGAGCACTCGCACGAGCACTGATCGCCGGGTCGGGCCACCGTCCGCCGGTCGCGGTGGGTGGTGGCCCGATCCCTTTTCCGGGTACGCCTTCGGCCTGCTGCGCTGAGAGCGAACAGTGCCCGGACCGGGAGTCCGGCGACCGGCCGAACGGTTAGTGTCGGACACGACGGTACGGAGAGCGAAGGGCTGCCATGACCGACATGCACATCCCAGCGAAGCCGCTACGGGCGATCGAGGCCCGCGGCGGTGACACCATTGGCAACCTCGACGACTCGGTCTACAACCGGTTGCTCAAGGAGCGGATCGTCTTCCTGGGCAGCGAGGTGACCGACCAGGTCGCCAACCGCATCTGCGCGCAGCTGCTGCTGCTCGCCGCGGAGGACCCGGACCGCGACATCAACCTCTGGATCAACTCGCCCGGTGGCTCGGTCTACTCCGGCATGGCCATCTACGACACGATGCAGTTCATCGACAACGATGTGTCGACCGTGGCGATGGGCATGGCCGCGTCCATGGGCCAGCTGCTGCTCTGCGCGGGCACGAAGGGCAAGCGTTACGCCCTCCCGCACGCCCGGATCATGATGCACCAGCCCTCCGGCGGGATGGGCGGCACCGCCGCCGACATCGCGATCCAGGCCGAGCAGATGCTGTACACCAAGCGGATGTTCCAGGAGCGCGTCGCCTACCACACCGGTCAGCAGCCGGCGCAGATCGAGGCGGATTCGGACCGGGACCGCTGGTTCACCGCCCAGGAGGCCGTCGACTACGGCTTCATCGACAAGGTGATCACGGGGGCCGCCCAGGTTCCCGAGGGCGCCGGGACCCTGAGCTGATCGAGGAGCAGACGATGACCGACCTGAGCCTGCCGCCCCAGTTCGCGGCCGTGCACAACCGCTATGTTCTGCCGTCGTTCGTCGAGCGCACGTCGTACGGGGTCAAGGAGTCCAACCCGTACAACAAGCTCTTCGAGGACCGCATCATCTTCCTCGGCGTGCAGGTGGACGACGCGTCGGCCAACGACGTGATGGCCCAGCTGCTCACCCTGGAGGGGACGGATCCTGACCGGGACATCATCATGTACATCAACTCGCCGGGTGGCTCGTTCACCGCGATGACGGCGATCTACGACACCATGCAGTACGTCCGGCCGGACATCTCGACGGTCTGCCTCGGCCAGGCCGCCTCGGCCGCCGCGGTGCTGCTCTCGGCGGGCACTCCGGGCAAGCGGATGGCCCTGCCGAACTCGCGCATCATCATCCACCAGCCGGCCACCGAGGGCGGCTACGGGCAGGGATCGGACATCGAGATCCAGGCCAAGGAGATCCTGCGGATGCGTACGCAGCTGGAGGAGATGCTCTCCCGGCACTGCAACCGTCCGGTCGACCTGGTCCGCAAGGACATCGACCGCGACAAGATCATGACGGCTGAGGAGGCCCGCGAGTACGGGCTGGTCGACACGATCCTCACCAGTCGTAAGAAGGGTCTGCTGGCCGCGAACGCGGCCAGCTGACCCTTATCGGGTCAGAGGTCGGTCGGGCTCGTTGCCGACCGACCTCTGACACACCCGTTTTGGGGGTCGGAGAAACCTCCGGCAGCGGGTAACGTCGGTTCCGTACCGCTTCGCCGGGCGACCGGCGGGTGGGAGTAAGACGGGCGGAGCGTCAGCGTCCGCAAGTCGTGGCCGGAGCTCCGGCCGATGAGTGCAGGGAGAACGTAGGTGGCACGGATCGGTGACGGCGGCGACCTACTGAAATGCTCCTTCTGCGGGAAGTCGCAGAAGCAGGTCAAGAAGCTCATCGCGGGCCCCGGGGTCTACATCTGCGACGAGTGCATCGATCTCTGCAACGAGATCATCGAAGAGGAGTTGGCCGAGTCCGGCGAGGTGAAGTGGGAAGAGCTTCCCAAGCCGATGGAGATCTGCCAGTTCCTCGACAACTACGTCGTGGGGCAGGAGGGGGCCAAGAAGGCGCTCGCCGTCGCGGTCTACAACCACTACAAGCGGATCCAGGCCGAGGCGGCCGGCGCTCCGGGCTCCGGTACCGACGGAGTGGAGCTGGCCAAGTCGAACATCCTGCTGCTCGGTCCGACCGGGTGTGGCAAGACCCACCTGGCACAGACCCTGGCCCGGATGTTGAACGTGCCCTTCGCGATCGCCGACGCCACCGCCCTCACCGAGGCCGGCTACGTCGGCGAGGACGTGGAGAACATCCTCCTCAAGCTGATCCAGGCGGCGGACTACGACATCAAGCGGGCCGAGACCGGCATCATCTACATCGACGAGGTCGACAAGATCGCCCGTAAGTCGGAGAACCCGTCGATCACCCGTGACGTTTCCGGTGAGGGTGTCCAGCAGGCGCTGTTGAAGATGCTCGAGGGCACCGTCGCGAACGTGCCCCCGCAGGGCGGTCGCAAGCACCCCCATCAGGAGTTCATCCAGATCGACACCACGAACGTGCTGTTCATCTGCGGTGGGGCCTTCGCCGGCCTGGACCAGATCATCGAGGCCCGGACGGGGCACGGCGGCACCGGCTTCGGCGCCCGGCTCCGCGCCGTCTCGGACCGCTCCACCGACGACATCTTCAGCCAGGTGATGCCGGAGGACATGCTCAAATTCGGGTTGATCCCCGAGTTCATCGGCCGGCTGCCGGTGATCACGAGTGTCCGGAGCCTGGACCGCACCGCGCTGGTGCGGATCCTCACCGAGCCGCGCAACGCCCTGGTCCGGCAGTACCAGCGCCTGTTCGAGCTGGACGGCGTCGAGCTGGAGTTCGAGCGGCCGGCCCTCGAAGCAATCGCCGACCAGGCGATGCTGCGGGGCACCGGCGCCCGCGGGCTGCGCGCCATCATGGAGGAGGTCCTGCTCTCCGTGATGTACGAGGTGCCCAGCAACCCTGACGCCGCCCGGGTGCTCATCACCCGAGAGGCCGTACTGGAGAACGTCAACCCGACGATCGTTCCGCGCGAGTTCACGGGGCGCCGCGCCCGGCGCGAGCGCGAGGAGAAGTCCGCCTGATCCCGGCTGGGCCCACGACCGCAGACTGTGCCCGGCCGCCCGCTCACCCGTACGCTGGCAGCCATGCGCGTCGCCGTCTGCCAGCTCAACTCCCGGCATGACCGAGAGGCGAATCTCGCCGCCGCGGAAAGCCTGATCGACCGTGCGGCCGAGGCCGGCGCGGACCTGGTGCTGCTGCCGGAGTACGTCGACTATCTCGGCCCAGGCGCCGGAATGCCGGCGCCGGAGTCCGTGGACGGCCGGGTGGGCAGCTTCTTCGCCGCCGCCGCCCGTCGGCGCGGGGTCTGGCTGATCGCCGGCTCCTTCCACGAGGCCGGCCCCGATCCGGACCGTACCTGGAACACCACCCTGGTCTTCGACCGTTCCGGCACGCTCGCCGCCGCCTACCGCAAGATCCACCTGTACGACGTGGAGATTCCTGGCCGCGTCTCCTATCGGGAGTCCGCGACGGTCGCCCCCGGAGACCAGCCGGTTGTGGTCGATGTCGAGGGGCTTCGGGTGGGTCTGACCATCTGCTATGACCTGCGCTTCCCGGAGCTCTACCGACAACTGGCCACCGTCGGCGGTGCCCAGCTGCTGGTGGTGCCGGCGGCCTTCATGATGCACACCGGCCGGGACCACTGGGAGGTGCTGCTGCGGGCCCGCGCGATCGAGAACCAGTGCTTCGTCGCGGCGGCCGGACAGACCGGCGACCACGAACCTGGCCGCACCTGCTACGGGCGGAGCATGTTGGTCGATCCGTGGGGGACGGTGTTGTCCCAGGTGCCCGACGGCCCCGGGCTCGCGGTGACCGACATCGACCTGGGTTGCCTGGAGCGGATCCGCGTCGAGTTGCCGAGCCTGGCGAACCGTCGGCTCTGACGCCCTATCCCTGAAGCAACACACCGACGAGTGCGAAGCCGGCGATGGCGGCGGCGGTGATCAGGAGGGCGGTACTCATCCGGGACGGGCCGCGTCGGGCCAGGCGGCCGATCGAAACGAGGACCGCGAAGAGTACGAACGCTCCGATGAGCAGCTGCCATATCGGTAAGAGGAGGCCGAGCAGCGCGTCCTCGGCGAGGACCGGGCTTACGGGCCGGGACACGTCATCCATGCCAGACACTCTGGCACGCCGGAACCCATGGTGGTCGTCGGCGCGAAGATACTCAGCGAGAACCGCGTCAGTCCCCGGCCAGGTCTCGGTGACCCTGCCGCACGTCGGGCCGCCCGCAGGGCACGTCCGCCCGCCCGCAATGATCGAACCGAGCAGCGCATCGACGTGGGCTGATTTGCCTTCTCTCGGGCGTCCGCGTAACTTTCTCTCTGCACGCGGGAGGCCGGGGCAAACCGGCCGAGAACGGGCGCCAGCTGCGCGACGATCAGATCGACGCGCCGCTGAGACCGGGCGGTGCGGGGCGACTCTGCGAGATGGAGTTGCGATCGCGAAGCTGACCGGGTAGTGTTCTGGAGCCGGCAGGAGCCGGGCGGGTCGCCTTCAGTGGTGATCGGCCGGTCTGCGGTTCTCCGCGACAGTCGTTACCGCCGAAAGGCGGGCGGTGGCGTGGGCCTGAGCCAAGTTCCGGAAGCCTGATCTTCAGGTTGACCTGAACGCGCGGCTCGGATAGTTTGGAGCGGTTGCCCCAAACGAGGTTTCACCGGGTGGAGCTGAGTT